>JABMRA010000001.1 GCA_013202925.1 Candidatus Omnitrophota bacterium
ACTTTAGTCCTGGACTAAAGTGTCAAGCATTTGGGAGGGGAGATGGGCAGGTTAAAAAACATTGATCCAGAGATCTTTCAGGCAATACAAAAGGAGCTGGAGCGGCAGCGGAATAACATTGAACTCATAGCAAGCGAGAATTTCGCGAGCGAGGCTGTCCTTGAGGCGCAGGGCTCTGTGCTTACCAATAAGTACGCTGAAGGCTATCCGTCCAAGCGATGGTACGGCGGCTGTGAGTGCGTGGACGAGGCAGAGCGCCTGGCAGTTAAAAGGGTAAAGAAGCTTTTTGGCTCAGAGCATGCCAATGTGCAGCCCCATTCAGGCACGCAGGCAAATATGGCAGTGTATTTTGCGCTTCTCAAGCCCGGTGATACTGTTCTGGCAATGGACCTTGCATGCGGCGGCCACCTTTCGCACGGCCACCCGCATAATTTCTCAGGGAGATTTTTTAAAATAGTACCGTATGGCGTAAGCAAAAAGGATGAGAAGCTCGATTATGACGAGATAGCTTCTTTAGCAAAAAAACATAGACCCAAGATGATCCTTGCGGGCGCATGCGCATATCCGCGCATTATAGATTTTAAGAGATTCAGGGAGATAGCAGACAGCGTGGGCGCGTATCTTTTTGTGGATATGGCGCATATTGCAGGGCTTGTGGCTGCAGGGCTTCACCCGAGTCCTGTGCCGTACGCAGAAGCAGTAAGTTCCACTACGCACAAGACCTTACGAGGTCCAAGGGGCGGCATTATCCTTTGCCGCAGGGAATTTGCCAAAAAAATAGACACAGAGATATTCCCTGGTATTCAGGGCGGTCCTCTGATGCATGTGATAGCTGCAAAGGCCGTGGCCTTTAAAGAGGCAGAATCAAAAAACTTCAAGGAATATCAGGCGCAGATCATAAAAAATTCCAAAGCGCTGGCAAAGAATCTGCAAGACGCAGGTTTCAGGATAGTTTCAGGAGGTACAGACAATCATCTTTCCCTGGTAGATTTAGGGCCAAAGGGCCTTACAGGCAAAGAGGCAGCAGATATCCTTGACAAGGTGCATATAACAGTCAATAAGAACCTCATACCGTTTGACAAAAAGAGACCGGCCATAACGAGCGGCGTACGTCTGGGTACGCCCGCAGTTACTACCAGGGGCATGAAGGAATCCGAGATGAAGGAAATAGCAGACGTGATGAATGTATCATTAACGAACAAAGGGGATAGTTCAGTATTAGAGGAATGCAATAAGAAGGTAATCTCGCTTGTCAAAAAATTTCCTCTTTACCAGGAAAGGTGAGCCATGAAATGTCCATTCTGCGGTCACAATGAAGACAAGGTAATCGATTCCCGCTCCTCTGAAGAAGGCCGTTCAATACGGCGGCGCAGGGAGTGCCTTAACTGCAAGCGGCGTTTTACAACATATGAGAATATAGAAGAGGCATCCTTGATGGTAATAAAAAAAGACGGCAGGCGCGAGTCATACGACAGAAAGAAGATCCTGGCCGGAATAAAAAAGGCCTGCGAGAAACGGCCGATAAGTACCCAGCGGCTTGAAGAACTGGCTGACAAGATAGAATATACGCTGCAGAGTAAATATGAAAAAGAGGTGGATGCCGCTGTTATCGGTGAATTGCTGATGGAACTTTTGTATGAATTGGATGAGGTGGCCTATGTGAGATTTGCCTCTGTGTACCGCCAGTTCAAGGACATAAACCAGTTCATGAAGGAACTAAAGGGGCTTTTGAATCACAATAGATAGTCAGGCGGGCTTATTCCAGGGTATAACTTACAAAATCAGCTTCTTTCTTTAACCTCTCAAGCCACTTATCAAACACTCCCTGCTTTTTCCTCAAAAGAAGAGTTTCTTTAAAATCCTTTCTTTCTTCAATAAATTTAACTTCGTCAATGCCTTCATATCCGTCGAGTCTTACTATGACCCAGCTTTCAAGCATCTTTACAGGTTCGGAAACTTCACCGGTCTTTAAAGACGCGCCGGCCTCGACAAATCCTATGGCAGGCCCGAGCGCTGGTATATAGCCGCCCCGTGTTATAAAATCCGTTTGTTTGATCTCTTCCTGTGCCTCGCTTGCAATATCTTCAAATACCCCGCCAGTTTTTATCCTATCGGTTATCGCGACACAGAGTTCTTTTGCCTTTTTTTCAGCAAGCCCTATGGATCTATTCTTTGTGAAGCTGGATATTACAGAATCCCTTGTCTCAGCGAATTCAGGTATATAGGGCTCTCTTTTTTCCTTTAACTGGATTATATAAAACCCCTTTTCGGTTTTAATAAGGACATTGGAGATCTGGCCTGGTTCCAGCTCAAAACCGCTCTTTGTAAATTCATAAGACCGGCCTATGTCGGGGACCTCCTCCTGCATGCTGAAGAACCCTGTTTCTTTTCCCTCCAACCCGAATGAACGGCTGGCCTCGCCCAGATCATTTTTGTCCAACACCTTATCCATGACCTTATAGGCCAGTTCTTCTGCAAGGGATGTCTTTTTTTCCATGCCAAGCCGTTCGGTTATCCGGCTTTTTATTGCCTCATCCAATACAGGCGCCTCGTCAGAATCCGGTTTTTTAAAGTCCGCCATATGCTCCTCGAAATATCTTTTAATCGCATCTTCTTTTACGTAGACCTCTTTATCAAATCTGGAAAAGGGAATCTCTATATATCTGACATTTATACGCTCGGGCCTTCGAAAGGCCTCTTTATTTTCTTCATAGAATTTTACAAGGCCCGGCTCTTCATATCTGACGTCTTTTTCAAAGTCGGCAAAAGGGATGGATATGTAGGATGCCTTTATCTTTTCAGATTGTTTCTTGTAGGCGTCTTTTACTTCTTCCTCAGTCACTGAGATATTGCTGGTGACATTTTCCCTGAGTTTGGAGATGCGTATGTCGTCTCTCAACTTTTCTTCAAAACCCCTTGCGGCATCTCCGAACATTGATTTATATAGTTTTTTGTCGAACAGGCCGTCTCTCTGAAACACAGGAAAACCCGCGATAATTTTCGCCACCTCAGAGTCCTTCGCGGTTATATTTTCCTTTTTTGCCGCCTCCAGCAGGCAGATGCGGTTCCACGTCATCTGGTCAATGAATTCGGGAGGGATGTTTCTGCCGAACGACCTCGTGAGGTTATCTCTTGTGATGCGCCACATATCAGCATACTTCTCGAAAGAGACCTTTTTATTGAATATCTTTCCTGCGCAGCTCGGGCCTTCTCCGCTTTTTTTGCCCGAAGAACCAGCGCCCCATAGCACGAAAGCAGGTATTATCAATATTGCCAGCGCCCATATTATGCGTTTCATAGTCTTACGTTTTCTCAAGAATTTTAACAGCATATCCCACCTCGTTTTAAAACATTATATACTTTATATGCCGAAAAATCTATGTTAAAATAGTGAGGTCATGATTTATGTCAATCAAAGATTGACGTAAATCATTTGACTGAACTACCCCCACCTGTTTCGTTTTGTTTCGCCTTGCCTCCTTAAGGGTCAAAACGAAACAAAACGGTGGGGGTCAAATTCGCACAGTCATCCGCCGTGGCGGATGACGTACTCATTCGATGAAGAATCAGGAGATTGCCAATATCTTTAGGCAGATTGCCGAGATCCTGGAGATAAAAGGGGAGAACCCATTCAGGATCCGCGCATACGAACGCGCAGCCCTGAATATAGAATCTATCCCCGAGGACATAGAGGTCTTTGTAAAACAGGATAGGCTCAAGAGCATCCCTGGCATCGGCAAGGACCTTGAAGAAAAGATAAAAGAGATCGTGACTGAGGGGAGACTCAAATATCTGGAGGAGTTAAAAAAGGCAATCCCTGAGGGGCTTATTGACATATTGAAAGTACCGGGCGTAGGGCCCAAGACAGCCAAGGTGTTATACGAAAGGCTTGGCGTTAGGGACCTGGTTATGCTTGAGAGGATGGTGCATGCAGGCAGGGTCAGTAAGCTTCCCGGCATGAAGAAAAAGACTGAAGAAAACATCATCCGCGGAATAGAGATTTTAAAAAGGGGCCACGACAGGATGGATCTGAAGACAGCAATGGATGCGGCTGATTCATTTGTAGGACGGCTTAAAAGATTGAAAGAGGTGAAAAAGATAATACCTGCCGGAAGCCTCAGGAGGATGAAGGATACAGTAAGGGATATAGACATACTGGTCTCATCCGGATCGCCAAAAAAGATAATGGGTAAATTTACAACGCTTCCTGACGTAAGAGAGGTGCTTGCAAAAGGCCTGACCAAGTCGTCAATACTTACAAAAGACGGCATCCATGTGGATGTAAGGGTCATCGAGGATGCATCTTACGGGGCAGCCCTGATGTATTTTACCGGTTCAAAGGCGCATAATATTAAACTGCGTCAACTCGCAATAAAAAAAGGTTTCAAATTGAGCGAATATGGGATATTCAAAAAAAATAAAAAGGTGGCAGGAAAGACCGAAAAAGAGATGTACCGGACGCTGGGCCTTCCATATATCGTACCTGAGTTAAGGGAAGACAGGGGGGAGGTCGAGGCTGCCAGAGGGAACATGCTGCCAAGACTGGTGGAACCGGGCGATATAAAAGGAGACCTGCACGTGCATTCTACATGGTCTGACGGCGGCAGTTCCATAGAAGAAGTGGTTAAAAAGGCAATGGGGATGGGCTATGAATATATTGGCATCACTGACCATTCACAGGGCCTAAAGATAGCAGGCGGCCTGAGCAAGGAAGAGTTAAAACTAAAGAAAAAAGAGATAGACAGATTGAGCAAAAAATACAAGGGCATAAAGATCTTATTCGGCGCAGAGGTGGATATTGATTCTGACGGAGGCCTGGACTATCCGGACGATATCTTAAACCAGATGGATGTCGTAATAGGGGCTATACATTCAGGGTTTAAGCAGTCCAGGGAAAGATTGACAGCGCGTATAATAAAGGCCTGCCAGAATAAATACGTCAGGATCATAGCCCACCCCACAGGAAGGTTATGGGGCGCGAGAGACCCTTATGAGATCGACCTCGAAGAGGTGCTTAAGGCATGTATGGACACAGATACAGCACTTGAGATAAACAGTTTTCCGCAGAGACTGGATCTGAATGACATCAATTGCCGCATGGCAAAGGACTTCGGGGTAAAGATGGTAATAAATACAGACGCCCATCTTGCCGAACAGCTTGAGATGATGCGTTTCGGCATAGCCTGTGCCCGCAGGGCATGGCTTGAAAAAAAAGACATACTAAATACCCTGTCCCTGGAGAAACTGCCTCTATGATATGCTTTACACTTTTGTCATTGACTAAAATGTAAAGCATATTGACCGGGCGGGGCGGATTTGCTATAATAGGAAAAGATGGAAAGAGGTGCTGTATGGTGAGAAAGGGGTTTTGGTTGTCGCTTTTAGTGGCGATAATGATTTCTCTGGGACTCTTTACGCTTAGAGGCTTTGGTAAAGACCAGCGACTTGAGAATACACAGGATCTGGCAGCTGTCTCAGAGAAGATAGAAGAAGTCTTAAAGAATCAACAGGATATAATAGAGCGACTCGGAGACATAAGAAGTCAACAGGATATAATAAGGGTCAGGGCTTCGCGAAAATAACCATTTAAAGGAATCTTTTATATGGGAAATACAAGCGAAGTCTCTATTATTATATCTTTTGTGGCCGGGATCCTCACATTCCTTTCTCCCTGCGTCTTACCTCTATTCCCTTCATATATAACCTATATAACGGGCAGATCTTTTGAGGACCAAAAGGCCTCAGGGCCGTCGTCCAATATTAAAAGGATTACGGCAGCGCATTCTTTATTTTTTATATTAGGGTTTTCGATCGTCTTTATCCTTATGGGGATCACCTTTGCCTATCTCGGGAGCTTTTTTGGAATAAAAAGGATATTGCTGGAGAGGATAGGAGGGGTATTAATAATATTATTCGGGCTGCATATATCCGGCCTGTTTAGCATCAAGGCCTTAAATCTGGACAAGAGATTGGTTTATAATAGAAAGAAGATCGGGTACCTGAGCTCTATTTTAATAGGCATGGCGTTTGCGGTTGGCTGGACGCCCTGCGTGGGGCCGATACTTTCGAGCATACTGATATATGCATCCACGCTGGAAAGCCTGCCGCGCGCAATAGTGCTGCTGGTCTTTTACTCGTTGGGTTTAGGGGTGCCGTTTTTCATAGCCTCGCTCGCAATAAATCAGTTTCTGTTTATATTTAACCGCTTTAAGGCCTTTATGAAGTTCGTGCCTATTGTCACGGGGACATTTTTAGTAATAATAGGGGTGCTGCTTTTTACAGGACAGTTTTCGAGGCTTAGCGGTATATTTGCTTAGAAGGGGAGAATGAAGAACAAGCGGTTTATAATTATATTGGTTTTTATCCTCGGGGTTGTTTCATTTGGTGTGGCGAAGTTCGCAGGTATCCGCAGGGCCCCGAAGGTCGCAAAAGAGGTCTTTTCCCCTGCCCCTGATTTCATGCTCATGGATATATACGGCGAGGAAAAGAAACTGTCGGATTTTAGGGACAAGGTGGTAATACTTGATTTCTGGACCACCTGGTGCGGGCCGTGCAAAAAAGAGGTCCCGCATTTTATAGAGCTATACAGGGCATACAGGGATGAAGGCCTTGAGATAATCGGCGTGGCCCTGGACTGGAATGCAGAAAGGGTCGTGGCGCCATTTGTCTATGAGAACGGCATAAATTATACTGTCTTGTTGGGAGACAGGGATGTCACTGACCTCTATGGCGGGATATTATCGATACCCACGACCTTTGTCCTGGATAGAGACGGCGGCATAAGAAAAAGATATATAGGATACCAGGGTAAAGAGGTGTTTGAAAAAGACATAAAGGAGCTCTTATGATAGTCAGCCAGAAGAAATCTTTCGAGGAGATATTAAAGGCCCTGGGGCCAATGAAAAAGATCTTTATAATAGGCTGCGGAGAATGCGCGACTACGTGTAAGACCGGCGGCGAAAAAGAGGTCCTGGAAATGAAAAAACTGCTTGAAGAAAAGGGAAAGGCGGTTACTGGTTGGACTATACCTGATGCGCCGTGTATAGCGAGTCAGATAAAGCTGCATTTTGCCAAGAACATGAAGGCAATGGACGAGGCAGATGCGTTTCTGGTCCTCGCGTGCGGTCTTGGGGTGCAGTCTGTGCTCGATAACGATAGGCGCAAAAGGCCGGTGTACACAGGTACCGATACCTTGTTTGGGTCAGTGCTTGATATGACAGGGTTGATACTTTCCGAGAGATGCGCCATGTGCGGCGAGTGCGTGCTTAATATTACAGGGGGGATCTGCCCTGTGACACGCTGCGCAAAGGGGCTTTTAAACGGACCTTGCGGAGGCCAAGACAAAGGAAAATGCGAGGTGGATAAAGACAAAGACTGCGCATGGATATTGATATACAATCGGCTTAAGGAATTGAACATGCTTGATAATATAAAGAAGGCCAGGCCGGCAAAGGATCATTCCAAATTAATCAAACCCAGAGAGATCAACATAAAAGAATAGAGGAGGTCGATGTAATTTATGGAAACCTTTAATACCCGGTATAGTGAAAAGGTAATGGAACACTTCAAAAACCCGAGAAACGTGGGAGAGATACCTGATGCGAACGGCATCGGGAATGTCGGCAATCCCATTTGCGGTGACATCATGAGGCTCTATATAAAGGTTGAGAATGAAAGAATAGTTGATGCCAAGTTTAAGACTTTCGGATGCGGTGCCGCGATTGCCACAAGCAGCATGGTGACAGAGCTTGTTAAGGGCAAGCCCATTGAAGAGGCGCTCAGGATTTCCAACAGGGCTGTTGCAGAGGCGCTGGGCGGACTGCCGCCTATAAAGATGCATTGTTCGGTTTTGGCAGAAGAGGCCCTTAAGTCAGCAATAGACGATTACCTTAAGAAAAAAGAGAAATCCGCAGCATGAACACGAAACAAGCCTTAAGAAAGAAGATGAGACAAAGATTAAATTCTCAAGGACAATCAGAAAGGAGAAAGAAGAGCAGGGCTATACAGAGAAGCCTGTTCGGCAATAAAGAATTTCAGGCATCAAAGTGTGTAATGCTTTATGTTTCCAAAGGGACGGGCGAGGTAGAGACCGGTCCGATAATAAAAAAAGCCCTTAAGATGGGCAAGAAGGTGGCCTTACCGGTTACCATGGTAGGAGAAAAGAGAATAAAACCTGTGTGCGTGAAGGATCTTAAAAAGGGCCTTAAAAAAGGCCCGTACGGTATTTACGAACCAAAGGGATCTAAATCCAGAAAAGGCGTTAGAATAAAAGACATAGATTTGGTAATAGTGCCTGGCCTTGCCTTTGATAAGCACAATAATCGGCTTGGCCATGGCAGGGGCTATTACGATTCTTTTTTGAAGCGCCTGCGGGAAGATATCCCCAAAGTAGGCCTGGGTTTTAGATTTCAGTTATTAAAAAAAATACCCACCACAGGATCGGACTTTTCTCTTACCAGGGTCATTACCAACTAGGCAAGCCACCCTATTTTAAATATATACAATCAGGAGGTGTTTAGACATGGATTCGACTTTAAAAATGATAGTTTACGTTGTAGAAGTCCTGGTTTTTATCCTGATGTTTTTCGCGGGTTATTTCATAAGGAAGTTTTTTTCCGAAAAGCATCTTAGGGATACGGAGGAAAGGGCAAAGAAGGCCGCTGAGGAGTCAAAGAAGGAATTCGAGAACCGGAAGAAAGAGGTCGAACTCGAATCAAAGGATTTAAAGTTTAAGATGCGCTTGGATTTTGAGCGCGAGACAAAAGATAGGCGCCAGGAACTCTCGAATCTTGAAAAAAGGCTTGGACAGAAGGAGGAGAACATAGACCGCAAGGTAGACGTTCTCGAGAAAAAGGATAAGGACATTTTAAAGAGAGAAGGCCTCCTGTCAGGCAAGGAACGCTCGATCGAGACCAGGCATAACGAGCTTTCGGGGCTCATCTCAGAGGAGAAACAGAAACTGCAGAGGATCTCAGGTCTTAGCGTGGAAGAGGCAAAGAGGCTGTTTCTGCAGAGGGTAGAAGACGATGCGAAACAGGAGGCCCAGACCCTTTTTAACAAGATAATCAATGACACAAAGGAGTCGGCTGATAAAAAGGCAAAGGAGGTGCTCTCTACCGCCATACAGAGATGCGCCGCGGAACATGTGACAAATACTACCGTGTCTGTAGTGGCCCTGCCAAATGACGAGATGAAAGGCAGGATCATAGGGCGCGAGGGCAGAAACATAAGGGCGCTTGAGATAGCAACAGGGGTGGACGTGATCATTGACGACACGCCCGAGGCTGTTATACTCTCGGGTTTTGATATGGTGAAGCGCGAGATAGCCAGGATCAGCCTTGAAAGACTTTTGCAGGACGGGAGGATCCATCCTGGACGCATAGAGGAAGTGGTGGACAAGGTGAAGCACGAGATGGATAATACCATAAAAGAGGAAGGCGATCATGCGGTCTTTGAGCTTGGGCTTCAGCGTGTCCACCCTGAGATCATAAGGCTCATAGGCAGGTTGAAATACAGGACCAGTTATGGCCAGAATGCCCTGCAGCACATGAAAGAGGTCAGTCTTCTTATGGGGGTCATGGCTGGAGAGCTTAACCTGGACATTAATCTGGCCAAGAGGATAGGGCTTTTGCATGACATAGGAAAGGCCGTGTCACATGAGGTCGAGGGGCCTCATGCAAAGATCGGCGCAGACCTTGCGAAAAAATACGGGGAATCACCGCAGGTCATCAATGCGATCATTTCCCATCACGAGGAAGAGGAACCGACGTCTATCTATGCCGTGCTTTTACAGGGTGCTGACGCGGTCAGTGCCACAAGGCCTGGCGCGCGACGGGAGTCACTGGAGAACTACATAAAGCGTCTTGAGAAATTAGAGGCCATTGCAGATGCATTCAAAGGCGTTGAAAAGGCATACGCGATACAGGCGGGAAGGGAGATAAGGGTGATCGTGCAGCCCGAAAAGATCACTGACCTGCAGGCAATAGGACTTTCCAGAGAGATCAGAAAGAAAATAGAAGAAGGCCTCGAATACCCTGGCCAGATCAAGGTAACAGTGATCAGGGAAACACGGGCCATAGAATACGCTAAATAGAAAGGGGCCTTGTTGAAGATATTATTGGTGGGTGACGTAGTGGGGCGGCCCGGAAGAGAGGCAGTAAAAAAAATCATCCCAGCGCTTCGCAGGAATGAATGCATAGATTTTGTAATCGCCAATGCCGAGAATATCGCGGGGGGCTCAGGCCTGACATCCGAGACCGCCGACGAACTTTTAAACAGCCAGATAGATGTGCTGACCTCGGGAGACCATATCTGGAAGAAGAAAGAGATATACGAGCGGCTGGAAAAAGATTCAAGGATTCTAAGGCCGGCAAATTATCCGGAGGAGTGTCCTGGCAGAGGCGCAGCCGTTCTTAAGTCCAGCTCAGGCAAGAAGGTGGCTGTGGTAAATGTCATTGGAAGGGTGTTTATGAATCATATTGACGCATGCCCGTTCAAGACCGCGGCAAAAGAGATAGAAAAGATATCCAAGGATACGCGGATAATCCTGGTAGATATGCACGCAGAGGCAACGAGCGAAAAGATCGCGCTGGGCAGGTTTCTGGACGGAAGGGTGAGTGCTGTATTTGGGACACATACGCACGTTCAGACAGCGGATGAAAAGATCCTGCCGCGGGGCAGCGCTTACATAACAGACCTGGGCATGACCGGGCCGCAGGATTCAGTGATAGGCCGCAAGGCCGATGCTATTATAGAGCATTTTCTGAAATGCATGCCCATAAGATTTGAGATGGCAGAGAATGATGTAGAGCTCCAGGGCGCGATAGTTGAAATAGACGAAAGTACAGGCAAGGCAGTTTCCATAAAAAGGGTAAGAGAAAAAATAGCGGAATATCAATAATATGGCCAAGGAAGGAAGATACGTATACAAGGTAAGCGAATTAACATCGAACATAAAGATTATACTCGAGGATTCGTTTCCGAATATATGGGTGGAAGGCGAGATATCAAATTTCAAAAGCCCATCATCAGGGCATTTTTATTTCACATTAAAGGATTCCAAAAGCGAATTGAAGTGTGTATTTTTTAAGAGCAGCAACGAGAGGATAAAATTTGAAATAAAAGGCGGGATGCGGGTAATGTGTTCGGGCAGGGTCAGTGTATATGAGAGACAGGGCGCGTATCAGCTGTATGTAGCGCGCATGGAGCCAAAGGGTATAGGGGAATTACAGCTTGCATTCGAACAGTTAAAGGAGCGACTTTTCAAAGAAGGGCTTTTTGACGAATCCCGCAAGAGGCCCATACCGATTCTGCCTGACAGGATAGGGATCGTGACGTCTCCGACCGGCGCAGCCATAAGGGATATGCTCCACGTGTTAAAGAAAAGATTTTCCAACGTAGAGGTCCATATAAATCCTGTAAGGGTGCAGGGCGAAGGCGCTAAGGAAGAAATAGCCAGGGCCATAGAGGATTTCAATACGCTCGATAATGTGGACGTGATAATAATCGGAAGGGGCGGCGGCAGTCTTGAGGACTTATGGGCATTCAATGAAGAGGTGGTTGCAAGGGCGATATACGATTCAAAGGTACCTGTTATAAGCGCAGTGGGTCATGAGATAGATTGGACGATAAGCGATTTTGTAGCTGACCGAAGGGCAGCTACTCCGTCCGTGGCAGCAGAGATCGTGGTCCCTAAAAAGAGCGACCTCGTAGAGAGGCTGGACGATATTGAAAAAAAGATAAAAGCGTTTCCGCTGGATATAGTCAAAGAATATGAACAGCGCCTGGATGATATAGAAGATGGTCTGGGCCTGAGATTCAGGCATTACATAGAGTTAAAAGAGGAGAACTTTAGACTCATTTCCGAGAAGTTAGAGATATTGAGCCCTTTGGGTATTCTGGCAAGGGGCTACAGCATTAGTTTTAAATTGCCAGGGAAAAAGGTCATCAAGGACACGAGGTCTATTAAAAAAGGAGACCTGGTTGAGACCCGGCTTTCCAAAGGGAGTTTCAGGGGCAGGGTGGAAGAGATCGAGTAAACGGAGGTTTATATGGCAAAAGAATTGAAATTCGAAGAGCAGATGAAGAAATTAGAGGCAATTGTGGATGTCCTGGAGAGCGGCCAGATACCGCTGGAGGAGTCGCTGAAAAAATACGAAGAAGGTGTAGGGCTCCTTCGCTCCTGCAGAAAGCGCCTGGATGAGACAAAGCGCAAGGTCGAGATCCTGGTTAAAAAAGGCGGCAAATTAACCCTCGAGCCCTTCGAAGGCTAAAGTTTACGGATATGGATATTAGGAAATATATTAACGACAAGAAAAAGTTTATTGATAAGGCATTGGATAGGTATCTTCCCTCTCCAAAGGTAAAGCCTCAGAGCATTCATGAGGCAATGAGGTATGCTGTATTCCCAGGAGGAAAGAGGATAAGGCCTGTATTGACGCTTGCGAGTTTTGAGGCATGTGGCGGCAAAGGAGATTCAATCATGCCGATTGCCTGCGCAATAGAACTTATACACAGTTACACCCTTATACATGACGACCTGCCGTGCATGGACAATGATGATTACAGGCGAGGCAGGCCGAGCTGTCATAAAAAATTCAGCGAGGCGCTTGCGCTTTTGGCAGGGGACGCGCTTCTGACACTGGCCTTTCATCTGCTTTCAGAATCAGGTAATATGAAAGTTATCAATGAGATTTCAAGGGCTGTTGGGAGCAGCGGCACAATAGGCGGACAGGTCGTGGATATAAAGCAGAAGACAGAAGACAGAAGACAGAAGACAGATATGGCTTATATTGCTAGTCACAAGACAGGTAAACTTTTTGAAGTAGCAATAAAATCTGCAGGGATATTTAAAGGTATTGGCGAAAAAAAGATAAAGGCGCTCGGTGATTTCGGAAGACATATTGGTTTTACCTTCCAGCTTGTCGATGATCTGGTAGACAGGGATGGTTCTGCAGGGATTTACGGTGATAGCC
>JABMRA010000062.1 GCA_013202925.1 Candidatus Omnitrophota bacterium
AATATGGATTCTGTGCCGGTCGTTGCCTTTACAGGCCAGGTCAAGACCTCTCTTATAGGAAACGACGCGTTCCAGGAAGTGGATGTCAGTGGAATAACCCGTCCCATTTCAAAGCACAATTATCTTGTAAAGGACGTCAATGATCTGACAAAGGTTATAAAGAATGCATTTCATATAGCTTCGACAGGCAGGCCCGGCGTGGTGGTAGTGGACTTACCAGTTGATATACAAATACAAGAAACAGATTTCAGCTATCCTGAAAAGCCGGATATAAGAGGCTACAAGCCGACATACAAAGGCCATATTGGCCAGATAAAAAAGGCAGCCAGGTTGATTGAGAAGAGCAAGCGTCCCGTTCTCTATGTCGGAGGCGGAGTCATTATCTCCAATGCTTCAGCTAAACTTATGGAATTTGCAAAAAAGACAGATATACCGGTTACAATGACGCTATTGGGCCTCGGCGGGTTTCCGGGGACTCATAGGCTTTCTCTGGGTATGCTCGGTATGCACGGAACCGCGTATGCAAATCATGCTGTGCAGGAATCAGATCTTATGATAGCGGTAGGGGCGAGATTTGACGACAGAGTTACCGGTAAGATCGACGAGTTTGCGCCGCACGCGCAAATAATACACATCGACATAGATCCGTGCGCAATAAGCAAGAATGTTAAAGTGGACGTGCCTATAGTAGGAGACGCGAATTGTGTTTTGCAGGATTTGATCAAGGAGGTAAAAAAGCCTGAGGTATCCGGTTGGCACAAAAGAATAGAAGGCTGGAAGAAAAAATTTCCGCTTACCTACAAGGATGATTCCAGGCTCAGGCCCCAGTATGTTGTCGAAGAGATCTACAATATAACAAAGGGCAATGCCATTATCACTACTGAAGTCGGACAGAACCAGATGTGGGCTGCGCAGTTTTATAAATATGATACCCCCAGGCAGTTTATATCAAGCGGGGGGCTCGGCACAATGGGTTATGGTTTTCCGGCTGCGATCGGAGCCCAGATGGGGTGTCCAAAAAAAGTTGTTTTTGATATTGCAGGAGATGGAAGCATCCAGATGAACATACAGGAGCTTACAACAGCAGTGGAAAATAAATTACCTATCAAGATAGCTATCCTAAATAACGGCTATCTGGGTATGGTCAGGCAATGGCAGGAGCTTTTTTATAAGAGAAGATACTCTTATACTAAATTACAGGGTTGCCCTGATTTTGTTAAGCTTGCAGAGGCGTATGGCGCCAAGGGCATAAGAATTACGAAGAAGGCAGATGTAAAAAAGGCTATAAAGAAGGCGCTGGATATGGCAGGGCCTGTTATCATGGATTTTAGAGTCGAACCTGAGGAAAATGTCTTTCCAATGGTCCCGGCAGGCCAGCCTATTAACAAGATGATAGGAGCGCTGGCGTAAATGAGGCCATGACTTACGGAGGCCAGAGGCCGACGTAAGTCATTTGGCCGAACTTATCCCCCCTGCATTCTTGCAGAATGCAAGAAGGGGGGATTAATTCGCACCTTCATGGTAGCGAAACAAAGGAGATGCACTTATGAAAATCTTCGATTTTCATAAGTGCAGTGCTCATTCGATGAAAAAGATAATTTCGGTATTGGTCGAGAACCATTTCGGCGTTTTGACGCATGTCTCAGGGCTTTTTAGCGCGCGCGGATTTAATATAGACAGCCTTGCAGTAGGCGAGACAGAAGACCCTACCATATCCAGGATGACTATTGTCGCGGACGGCGACGAGAGGACCCTGGAACAGGTCAAGAAGCAGCTCAACCGCCTCATTGACGTCGTAAAGGTCATTGATCTTACGGACGAGGATTTTGTTGACAGGGAACTGGTGCTTGTAAAGGCCAGGGTAGACAGCAAGAATCGTTCCGAGATATTGCAGATAGCTGATACGTTTCAGGCAAAGATAGACGATGTCAAAAAGGACACTGCTGTTATCGAGGTCACGGGCGACCAGAACAAGATAAAGTCTTTTATGGAGATAATGAAACCGTTCGGGGTAACGGAGATCGTAAGGACCGGACGCATAGCAATGGGGAGGAAGTGATTTTAGGTACCAGTAATCAGTAACTAGTAACCAGGAATAAAAAATTTAAAAGCCATGCAGACAAAATTTCTAAAAATTCCCGGTTACTGGTTACGAGTTACCGGTTACTATAACACGGAGGTTTAAATGGCTAAAATGTATTATGATAAGGACGCGGATCTGGAGGTTTTAAAAGGAAAGAAGATCGCGATCATAGGATATGGGATTCAGGGCCGCGGCCAGGCATTGAATCTGCGGGACAGCGGGCTCGATGTGATCGTTAGTGAGCTGGAAGGCACGGAAAATTATAATACCGCAAAGGCCGATGGTTTTAATCCTGTTTTAGCAGCAGAGGCAGCTAAACAGGCTGATATTATCCAGATACTCACGCAGGACCATGTGCAGGCAAAGGTCTACAAAGAGGCAATAAAGCCGAATCTTAAAAAAGACAAGGCAATTGTTTTTTCTCACGGCTTTAATATACATTTCAAACAGATCAAGCCGCCGAAAAAGGTAGATGTGTTTATGGTGGCGCCTAAGGGCCCTGGCGCGCTCGTAAGGCAGATGTACGAAGAGGGCAAGGGTGTCCCGTGCCTTGTGGCTGTGTTTCAGGATGCGAGCGGTAATGCGCTTAAACTGGCTCTTGCGTATGCAAAGGGTATAGGCGGCACAAGGGCAGGAGTTATCGAGACCACGTTTGAGGAAGAGACAGAGACAGACCTTTTTGGCGAGCAGGTTGTATTATGCGGCGGTACCACTGAGCTTATCAAGGCAGGATTTGAGACGCTGGTGGACGCAGGCTACCAGCCGGAGATAGCGTATTTTGAGTGTCTGCATGAATTGAAACTCATTACGGATCTGATATACAAGACAGGCATCCAGGGCATGAGAAAAAGGGTTTCAGACACAGCAGAATACGGGGACCTTACGCGGGGTAAACGCATCATAACCGAGAGAACGCGCAAGGAAATGAAAAAGATACTGAAGCAGGTCCAGTCAGGCAAGTTTGCCAGGGAATGGATCAAGGAAAACGAAAATGGCAGGCCTGAATTCACTAAATTGAGAAAGGCCGACGACGAGCATCCAGTAGAGGTGATTGGCAAGAAGCTCCGCGGCATGATGGATTGGATAAAATAGAGTAACCCGTAACCAGTAACTGGTAACCAGGAATAAGAAGCAGGAACCAGTAGCTCGTAACCAGTAACCAGGAATTTTTAGAAATGTTGTTTACATGGCTTTTAAGTTTTTTATTCCTAGTTACGGGTTACCGGTTACTGGTTACTAGATTATATGAAACGCATAATTATATTTGACACAACTTTACGGGACGGTGAGCAGTCACCCGGCGCCAGTTTAGATATAAAGGCAAAGATAGAGATTGCGAAGCAGCTGGCGCGGCTCGGCGTGGACGTGATCGAGGCGGGTTTTCCCATTGCCTCAAAAGGTGATTTTCTGGCTGTCAGCGAGATCGCTTCAGCTGTTAAAGGGCCGTCTATATGCGGACTTGCAAGGGCCAAGAAGGAAGATATAGATGCCTGCGCAAAGGCAGTCAAGCCGGCAAAAAGGTCCCGCATACATGTATTTCTCGCCACTTCAAAGGTCCACATGAAATATAAATTGAAGAAGGCGGAAGAAGAGATATTGAAACAGGCAGTGGAATTCGTGAAGTATGCGCGTAATTTTTCCGACGATGTTGAATTTTCACCGGAAGATGCCTCTCGCTCAGACAAGGATTTTTTGTGCCGCGTTGTCGAGGCAGTCATTAAGGCCGGCGCTACCACGGTCAACATACCCGATACTGTTGGTTATGCAATGCCGCTTGAATTCGGCTCTCTCATAAAGACTATAAAGACAAAGGTGCCTAATTCGAACAAGGCAAGGATCAGCGTGCATTGTCACAATGACCTGGGGCTTGGCGTGGGCAATTCTCTCGCTGCTATTAAGAACGGGGC
>JABMRA010000063.1 GCA_013202925.1 Candidatus Omnitrophota bacterium
ACAAATACCACGCCGCCTGCCTTGGCAAGCGTAACGCCTTCCCCGAGAAAGATGACGCCCAACAGAAACGCAAACAGCGGATACGTCCCTGCCACAGGGACGAGTTTCGATGCCTCCCCTATCTTAAGGGCGTGATAAAAAAATATCTGCCCCAGGATACTGGCCATGACACCGCCGAGCGCAAGAAGGACTATTGTCTTCGGATCTGCCTTCAGCGCTATCTTTATTGCCTCGCCGTTAAACACGGCCAAAATCGATATGCCTATAATTATGCCGAAGGAACGAATAAAGATCCCTGCCATAGGCGCGATCCTGGCAAGCCCCATCTTTTCCATTATAGGGACAATGCCCCATACAACCGCTGTCATCAACGCAAAATAATATGCCTTCATAATATCCTCCGTTCTTTCTAAACATTACATACCAAGTTTATGTTTTAGTCAATGACAAAAATCTGAACTTACTTTATAATAGAACCATGTTCAAGGCCGGGAAGGTCGCAATAATCGGAAGGCCCAATGTAGGGAAATCCACACTCTTAAATGCCCTTATAAAGGAAAAACTCTGTATTGTCTCCAAGAAACCAGGGACCACGCGCGATAACATACAGGGTATAATCTCAGGCGAGGGGTTTCAGGTGGCGTTTATGGATACGCCCGGCATGCACAGGCCCAAGACCCTGCTTGGAAAATCAATGGTACAGAGGGCCTCTGCTTCCCTGCTGGAATCAGACCTCATACTTGTATTGATCGAGGCATACGCCGGCATAACCGAGGAAGACAAAAGGGTCTTTTGCCGGCTTGAGCCTGGAAAGATAAATTTTCTTATCATAAATAAGATCGATAAAATCGACAAGCGCCAGATCCTGCCTGTTATGAAAGAGGCGCAGAAATTTCCCTTTAAAGAGATCATCCCGATATCCGCGCTTAAAAAAGACGGCACCGCTATCGTATTCGAAAAGATCCTGGAATACCTGAAGGAAGGGTTTCCATTCTTTCCGGAAGACCAGTTGAGCGATAAAAACGAGAGGTTCTTTGTCCAGGAAATTATAAGGGAAAAGGTGCTGGAGGAGACGTATCAGGAAGTGCCGCATTCCATAGCAGTCAGCGTGGAGGAGATGAAGGAAAAGAAGGACAGGTCGAATAGAGACATGTGTTATATACGCGCCCACATATACGTTGAAAGAAAAAGCCAGAAAGGCATCATCATAGGAAAAAACGGCCAGATGCTGAAAAAGATTGGAGAATGTTCGAGAAAGGAAATAGAAGATCTTCTGCAGAAAAAGGTGTTTCTGGATCTATGGGTGAAGGTCTATGAAAAATGGCGTGAGAACCCTTTTGCGCTGAAGGATCTCGGATACTAAGCTACAGCCCGAGAAAATTTATAGCTATAGCGCACAAAAGTATCGTAGCGCCCGCCAGGGCGTGACCATAACGTTCAAACTTTCCCATTGGAACAAAATTTATCCCGAATGACGAAACCATCACAATGCCAAGCATCGTGAGAATCGTCACTATCCCAAACGTAGCTGTAACGCCTATCAATCCCGCAATGCTGTTTTTGGCCGCAGGATACATGAGGATCGGTATCAATGGCTCGCAGGGGCCCAGGACAAATATCGTAAAAAGTATCCAAGGTGTGATATTCTTCTTGCCTTCTCCATGGATATGGGCATGTTCACGGGCATGCGCATGAGAATGCGAATGCCTTTCGGAATCCGCGTGCAGATGCAGGTGCCTGTGCGGCTTGTTTTTTATGGCCTGGTGCAGTCCCCAGATAAAATACGCGAGACCAAAAGCCAATAATGCCCATCCCGCGATATTTCCCCTGTGTGATTCTATTGTTTCCAATTTCATAACAGCTACGCCAAAGACAATGCCTGCCATGCCTATAACAACAGAGCTCATGATATGGCCTACCCCGCAGACAAAAGTCAAAATACCCGTTTTGGCCAAAGACCACTTCCTTGCCCGGCTCATTACTATAAACGGGAGATAGTGGTCAGGCCCGAAAAGGGTATGCACAAAACCTATCGCAGCCGCAGTAATATATAATGTTATTAATCCTTTATCCATTTTATTCTCTCCGCCAAAAATGCTTTAGCCCAGGTAGATGTCGATCCTCTTTACCTTTCGGTCCCGTACGCCCTGGGCATATGGCGCACCTATGATGTCCTTCTTTATCTCGACCTTTCTGCCGTCGTCGTACCTCATGACCATAAAGCGCGTCCTCACAGAATCCCTGCCAGCCGTGTTCTTCTTTCTCGGGTTATGATAAACGACTATGGTCTTTCCTAAAAACTTAAATGCAAAACTATCCTTTGGAAAACCTGCCTGTGAGTGTTTTGTAAAAAGCCACGCGGGCAGGGCCGGCTTGAACCTCAGGTTCAGCTCATTGCTTTCATTCAGGAAAAATGGCCTGCCTCCGGTATTCATGGCCAGCCATATGCTTACCAGTTCTGCTGTGGACCCGCTTAACCGGGCCACAAAACCCTTTCCATGCAGCCTCTTGTCCGGAAAAGCGCTTGAGACCAGGAAGGAGGAATTCTCAAAAATGCTCCTCCCGTAGATCTCCGGCTCCTGAAACGGTATCAGGAGATTCTTTAGCTCCTCGAAAAATTCCTTATAGAGCCCTGCCTTCAGGATCTCCAGGAGATACTTATATTCCATGTGCAGCCATATGGATTCATTTTCAAGCCAGCCAGGCGTGAATATGCTGGAACGGCCCACCTCTTTTGACACGCCTTCCAGGGATTCATTGATCTTGTACATTTTTAATTTTTTATCATAGACGCCTGTCTTTTTTAATGCCCTGTACAGGCCCCTTACCTTTTTGATATCCTTCTCTACCTTCATGGCGCGCACAGCGCCTTCCAGGAATAACGGCAGTCTCTTGCTCTCGAATGCCTTTGGCGTCACAAGGGGCAGGCCTTTTGTCGTGTCGCGCCTCTGTGTCTGGGTGTACTTGGAAACCTGATTTATAAAATAAGTTGCGTAGGTCTTTTTTGACTGGTTGTAGGCCTTTTTTATAGATCTCTCTATTTTGGAAAGAAAGGTCTCCAGCATCTTTCTCAATTCAACCGCGCTGAACGGGGTCTCGGCCCCGTTAAAACCGAATCTCACCCTGTCTCTATATTTTTCTTTTAAAGAACTGGCCTTGTCCCAGAAATAGAAATCCCTCTTTTCCTTGGAGACCTTTGACTGCGCTTTGATAACCATCTCTATTTTTCTTAAGAAATCGCGGAGCTCCTCCGGCATATAGACCTTATAATTATTTTCCAGGCCCAGGCCATCTAACGAATCCAATATAAATACGATCTGTCTTTTTAATTCAAAGACCTCTGCCGTGGACGAACCAAAAAGCCCTGGCAGACCGTTCATGGAATCGCACCAGCCCGGCTTATCTGCCTCCATCTCCATGCCTATGCCGAACGGGTCCAGGGAAGAGAGTTTATTCGCTGTCAAAGATAAAAGTTTTACGAGAAGCGTGGTCTTGTAGATCACGCCCTCTCCTTTACGCGTCCTCACCACATGCTGGTCGCTCTCGCGCCCTTTTATAAGGTCCTCTTTTTTATGGTCCAGCATGAGAGAATGATACTGCCTGATCCTGCCCTCGTCGTTCAACATATACCGGTCCTTGCGCGGCTTCACGCTGAAAAAGTTGTCGTAAAAGGTAAATTCCTTCTTGTCCAGCAGTATCTCTTTTAATTTCTCGGGATATACAGACAGGAAACTTTCTACCAGGTCAAGATTGTAGGTCCAGTGGTCTATCCAGAAACCCTCGAGATGCTCTGCCTCGTATATGGTCTCACAATCCTTTAAGATCGCGTTCAAAAACTCATGCCACGACGACTTTAATCTTATGCCGATGCTTTCCATGCTCATGAATAACTCGCCCGGCGTAAATGTATCCAGCAATAGAGGTTTCAGTTTCTCGATCTGCCTCTC
>JABMRA010000064.1 GCA_013202925.1 Candidatus Omnitrophota bacterium
GTATTTATAACCAATAATAATACAGAGGCGATCGGCGAATTAATAGGTAATGGGTATGAAAATATTACCGAGAGGGACGTGATCGTTGTCGAGCTTGAAAACAGACCGGGGGCATTGAAAAATATCTCCGAGATCCTTGCCCTTAGCAAAATAAGCATTGACTATGTCTACTGCACGACCTGTTCGGGCGGCTGCGCAGCCAAGGTAGTGCTTTCCACCCCTGACAATGACAGGGCAATAAAGGCCCTGAGCGGGCGATAAGTAAAAAAGAAAGGATAAAGCATGGCTGTTAAGGAGATCGTTTTAAAGGACCTGGATGTCACCAAGTTTATCGAGGAAAAGGCAAAAGAGGTGGCTGGGCTTGTCGGCGATGGCGTGGCTATCAATGCGCTCTCAGGAGGCGTGGATTCCTCGGCTGTTACCATGCTGGGACACAAGGCCCTGGGCAAAAGGCTCAAGACCTATTTTATAGATAACGGGATAATGAGAGCGGGCGAACCGCAGAGGATCAAGGCATTGTTTAAAGGCCTGGGGGTCGATATAGAGATAATCGACGCGCAGGACGAATTTTTTAACGCATTAAAAGGCATAACCGACCCTGAAGAAAAGAGAGAAGCTATCACACAGGCTTTTTATAAAGACGTATTCGGGAGGCTTGTAAGAAAGAGCGGGGCTAAACACCTTTTGCAGGGTACGATCCTGACAGACGTGGACGAGACAATTGCCGGCATCAAGAGGCAGCACAATGTCTTTGAACAGCTGGGCATTGATCCTCAAAAGGCATTTGGGTACAAGATCATCGAGCCATTGATCCAGTTACGCAAGGACGGCGTAAGAAAGGTTGCCGCTGGCCTGGGCCTGCCGGAATCCGCTTATAAACGCATACCTTTTCCTGGGCCTGCCCTGGCAGCCAGGGTCATAGGCGAGGCCACAAAGGAACGGGTCGAGATAGCCAGGAAGGCGAATGCTATTGTTGAGGAGGACCTGTCTCATACAGGTGCGTTCCAGTACATGGCTATCCTGCATCAGGACAGGGTTACCGGCATGCGTGACGGGAAAAGGGATTTCGGCCTGCAGATAGAGGTGCGCTGCTGGGACAGCATAGACGCAAGAAAGGCAACGCCTACGAAAGTGCCTTATGAGACGCTTTCTAAACTCGCGGACAGGATAGTGGCTGAGGTGCCGGGCGTTGTAAGCGTCACGTATAATATCACCAAAAAGCCGCCGTCGACAATAGAGGCGATCTAGGGAGATACTTAAAGAGGCAGGGCATGAAGTCGCACACAGAATATCTTACCTTTAACACAAAAAATCGCTACGAGATCGTGAATATCACGCCGCATGTCGCGCAGGCCGTCAAAAAGAGCGGGGTAAAGGAGGGCATGTGCCTTGTAAACAGCATGCACATCACCTCCAGTGTCTTTATCAATGACAATGAGAGCGGCCTGCACCAGGATTTTCTTGAGTGGGTCGAGAAGCTCGCGCCGTACAATGTCAAAAAATACAGACACAATCTCACCGGCGAGGACAATGGCGACGCGCACCTTAAGAGGACGCTCATGGGCCGCGAGGTCGTGGCGGCTGTCACTGGCGGGGAGCTTGATTTTGGGCCATGGGAGCAGATCTTCTACGGCGAGTTCGACGGCCAGCGCAGAAAAAGGGTGCTGGTAAAGATCATAGGGGAATGAGGCACTGGCCAGACCGTGCAGAGAGTAGAGAGAACCCTTGATTTTTTTCAGGGAAGTAGTATATAATATAAAAAAAGGAGGTAGGGACAATGCCGTACGATTCATCTTTAGACAAGGAAATCTTTGGTAAGTCCGTTGAGAACGAAATGGGGAGGTTGTCAGTCAAGGTCATGTCTTACAATAGCGGCGCCAACAAGCTGCAGATAAGCAGGGAGAGGCGGGGCCAGGAGGATGACTTTAAGTTTGCTAAATTAGGCAGGATGACAAAGGAAGAGGTGGAAAGCATCCTTCCTCTGATCCAGGAAGCACAGTCACAGATGTAGTCAGCAGCAGGATACTTGACAAAACTGTCATTGACTAATCTGTCAAGAATACACATATAAGAAAAGGTCACGGGAAACCGTGGCCTTTTCTTATAACTCATCCCAGAAAAGAAAATAGTAGTGCTATTCCCATGTCCTTTGTGGTAAAATGCCTTACAAGAGGTGATGAAAATGAAGATAATACAGGAGTTTAAGGAATTCGCGGTGCGGGGCAATGTCATAGATATGGCCGTAGGTATCCTTATTGGCGCGGCCTTTGGGAAGATCGTAAACTCATTGGTGAGTGATATAATAATGCCGCCCATAGGGCTTATTACAGGCAAGATAGCTTTTTCAAATTTATATATAAATCTCTCTGGAGGCGCATATGGGTCCCTGGCAGAGGCAAGGGCAGCAGGGGCCGCAACAATAAATTACGGTATTTTTATAGACAATGTTATCTCTTTTCTCGTGGTAGCAATATGCATATTTTTGCTGGTTAAGCAGATAAATAATCTGCGGCGCAAGGAAGATACAGGATCAATAGCCCCTACCCAGAAGTCCTGCCCACATTGTTTTTCAAGCATATCGATCAAGGCAACCAGATGTCCTCTCTGTACATCTCAATTAAGCGAGGGTAAATAGTCATGCAGGCGGCGATATTTGATCTCGACGGAGTGATAGTAAATACAGTCCCGCTTCATTTCAGGGCATGGCAGAGGATGTTTGCCGAATACGGCAGGGAATTTACGTTTGAGGAATACAAAGAGAAGGTAGATGGTATTCCGAGGAAGGACGGCGCGAGGGCGGTATTGACAGATTTGAGCGATGAGGAATTAGAAAAGGCGGGCAGCAAAAAACAGTGTTATTTTTTAGAATATCTGAATAGTGAAGAGATCCCTGTTTATAAGACCACGGTTGATCTGATCAAGGCGCTTAAAAAAGAAAAGATAAAAAGGGGCGCGATATCTTCCAGTAAGAATTGCCTGGCCATACTTAAAAAAGCCAACTTGATAGATCTTTTTGATGTTATTATCACCGGCAATGATGTTACTAAAGGAAAGCCTGATCCCCGGGTATTTCTTACGGCCGCGGAGAAGATGTCTGTAGAGCCGGCCGGATGCGTTGTCTTTGAAGACGCTGTTCTGGGCGTGGAGGCAGCTAAAAGGGCAAAGATGAAATGCGTGGGCATTGACAGGTATGGAAAACCTGAGCGTCTAAAAAAGGCGGATCTGGTGGTAAGCGACTTAGGGGAAGTAAATATTGAAAAGATAAAGGAACTATTTTGAAAGATTATTTTTCCAAACACAGATCAAGTGACGAGTGGCTGATAAAAGAACATCGCTGGGATAAAAAACTCCAGCCTTCGAGGGAGAGCCAGTTTGCGCTAGGAAACGGCTTTATCGGAAGCCGCGGCATAATGGAAGAAGTGCCTTTTGACGCAAGGCCAGGTACTTACATAGCCGGCTTATACGATAAGACAGGCGCGCAGGTAACAGAACTTGTCAACCTGCCTAATCCCATAAATCTAAAGATAATCTCGGGCGGAGAGCGGCTTGGCGCAGGCACAATGGATATCCTGCATCACGAGAGGGCCCTGGACATGAAGCACGGGCTCTTAACCAGGCACACGATCTACCGGAACAGTCACAAGAAAAGATTCGACTACCAGTCCTTGAGGTTTGTCAGCATGCGCAATAAGCACATCATCGCAATGCAGGTCTGTATAACGCCTCTTGATGAAGCAGCGACCTTTACAGTGGAAAACCTCCTTGACCTGTCAGTGACCAATGTGGGCTTTCTTACAGAAGGCAATAAGAAGCATTTCAGGGTAGAGGGCGTTTCCCAGTTTGATACAGGAGAATACCTGGCAGTAAAGACGCTTGAAAAAGGCATGCTTATTGCTTACGGCAAGTCCATGATCATTGAAAAAGGCCATTCCAGCCGCTTTGCAAGGCATGTTACAACGCAGATCAAGCTGAGGAAAAATCAGACTGCCTGCATAACCACCATATTCTCCATATTTACATCTGATAATAAAGATACAAAAAAGATAAAGCCTGTTGTAAAAGGTTTTCTCAGGAAGAGCGCCAACATGGGCTTTGAGAGGATACTCAAAGAGCATATTGCCTCGTGGGACAGGCTGTGGCAGGCATCTGACGTAAGGATAAAAGGAGCTCCTCATGATGAAAGATCGCTCCGTTTCAATATGTATCATCTACTCATATGCGGACGCGAGGGTAATGGTGAATCCAGCATAGGCGCCAAGACATTGAGCGGCGAGGGGTACCGCGGCCATATATTCTGGGATGCGGAGATATTCATACTGCCGTTTTTCCTCTATAACAGGCCGAATGTCGCAAAGAACATGCTTCTTTACAGGTACCACCGATTAAACAAGGCCATGCAGATCGCTGAAAGCCGCGGATATAAAGGCGCGATGTTTCCGTGGGAATCAGCTGCTACAGGAGAGGAGACTACGCCTGCATGGGCAAAGAATTTCGATGGCTCGCTCATACAGATACGCACCCATGAGATGGAGCATCATGTTACAGCTGATGTGGCATACGCGGTCTATCAGTATTATGTCGCCACCAAGGATATAAGGTTCATGCTTAAGTGCGGGTTTGAGATGATCTTTGAGACAGCAAGATTTTGGGCCTCAAGGGCGGGATATAATCCAAAGATCAAGAAATACGAGATAAAACACGTTATCGGGCCGGATGAGTTTCACGAAGACGTGGATAATAATGCCTATACCAACTCTATGGTATATTTTAATTTGATGGCGGCCTGCGGCATGTACCAGAAGATGAAGAGGCTGTATCCAAAGGAATACAGGCGGCTTTCAAAAAAGATAGGTTTAAAAAAAGGCGAAGTCGGAGAATGGAAGAGGATTATACCCAGGATAGCCCTTAACCTCAAAAGAAACGGGCTGATAGAACAGTTCGACGGGTATTTCAGGAAGAGAAAAGTAAAGTTAAGAAACCTTAAAAAACACCCGATCCCCCCGATCCCCAGGAGCATAAAATTAAAAGACGTCGGCAAGACACAGCTCGTGAAGCAGGCAGACGTGGTAATGCTTTTATATCTCCTCCCGGATAAATTTGATATAAAGACAAAGAAAAAGAATTTTTATTATTATCTTAAGCGCACTGTCCATAAGTCCAGCCTGAGCGCGGCTGTACACGCGGCTATTGCCGCTGAAATAGGTAATATCAAGATGGCCTATAGATATTTTGATGTCGCGGCAAATATGGACCTGACGCTTTTATACGGAAATACAGACGATGGGATGCACGCGGCTTCATTAGGCGTGACGTGGCAGGCGGCGATCCACGGCTTTGCGGGCATGAAGATATTCAACGAAACACTTTCTATCAATCCCAGATTGCCTGAGGCCTGGAAAGAGATTTCTTTTTGTCTAAAGTGGCAGGGATATAATCTAAAGATAGCGATCAATCATACCAAGGTCAATGTGCAGTTTTATTCCAAAAGAAAGGATTTCCTGAAAATAAAAGTTTATAATATTTTACGAAAAATAGAGGCAGATAAGGCGTATAATTTTCCCAGGAAAAGAGGTGGCTGACCATGGCAAAGAAAATGAGACCGTTAAAGATAGCGCAGTTTCACTGGGGTTTTCCTCCGATAATAGGAGGCGTCGAGACACATCTTACGATTCTATTGCCTGAGATGGTAAGGATGGGTCATAAAGTGGACCTTTTGACTGGCGCAACAGAAGGCGCAAGGGCGGTCGATAAGTATAAAGGTGTGGATGTTTACAGAGTTCCCATAATGGATCTGAACTGGCTTGCCAAGAGAGGGCTCAACGGGATATTGAGCGAGGTCGAAGAGGTGTTTACCGGATTTTTAAAGCGCGCCAGGCCGGATATCATCCATTGCCACAATATGCATTATTTTTCAAAACCTCACGCAAGGACCCTGGAGCGCATTTCAAAGGAATCCGGCGCGCCGCTGGTCCTTACCGCGCACAATGTGTGGGATGATAGTTTATTTTTGGATCTTGCGAGGAATATAAAGTGGGATCAGATCATTGCGGTAAGTCATTTTATAAAGAGGGAACTTACCGGCGTAGGCGTCCCCCACAAAAAGATCACAACAGTCCACCATGGGATAGACGAATCCTTGTATAGCCCGAAGATCCGGTATAAAAGCATATTCAGGAAATACCCGCAGCTAAAAGGGAAAAAGGTGATTTTTCATCCTGCCAGGATGGGCCTTGCCAAGGGCTGCGACGTCAGCATCAAGGCCCTCAGGCGCATAAAGGAGAGAATACCTGATATCATGCTGATATTGGCAGGGACAAAGAATATCATAGACTGGGCCCAGAGTCAGCAAAAAGACATTGCCTACATGGTAAGCCTGGTTGATTTTTTCAAGATGCGAAATAATGTCCTTATAGATTCCTTTGAACTCACTGATATGCCAAAGCTGTATGCTGCCTCAGATGTCTGCGTTTATCCTTCTTCAGCGTGCGAGCCGTTCGGGCTTACCATGCTTGAGGCGCTTTCGTCGGCAAAGCCCATGGTCGTAACTGAAACAGGCGGCATGCCGGAGATCATAAAAGACGGTATCAACGGGTTCGTGGTGCCCATAAAGGACTTTGAGGCGCTTGCCTCAAGGGTGATCCAACTTATCAGCAATAATGAATTGCGCGACAGGCTCGGCTATACAGGCAGGCAAATGGTAGAGCAGAGTTACACCAAAGAGATAGTGACCAGGAATACGCTGGATGTTTACAGGAAGCTATTGTAGGATAAATCCTTATATCGCTTAACCCCTTTTGCGAAAATATGGTATAATATAGCCCATAGATATATGAAAAGGATATATATTTTTATTTTTATGCTTGTGTTTTTGCCAGTGGCCAGCGCTGAACCGCAGGATGCCATTACATGGAAGGACTGCGTGCAGGAGGCAAAGAAAAATAATCCTGATCTGATGTCCGCATCTGAAAAGGTCAGGCAGGCAAAGGCGGATAAGGCCATTGAGATAAGCGGGGCCCTCCCGGATATCAGCGCCTCTACGTCAGGCAAAAGCACAAAAGCCGCGAGCACCGGCGCCATTGCTGACACTTACGCGTACAGCGTTACAGGTGAACAGCTTGTTTTTGACGGATTCAAGACACTCTACGATATATCCAGCTCTTCCAAGACCCTTAAGGCGCAGGAATATAATCACGCGGTTACTTCCTCAGATATACGGCTGAACCTGCGGAGAGCCTTTGCCGAGCTTTTAAAGGCGCAGGAACTTACCTCTCTCGCAAAAGAGATCGCTGGGCGCAGGAAGCAGAACCTTGAACTGGTAGAATTGCGATACCAGGGAGGGAGGGAGCACAAGGGCTCGCTCCTAACAGCCGAGGCAGACCTTGCCAACGCGGAATACGAAGTAAGGCAGGCGGAAAGAAGCATTACGCTTTCACAGCGTGATCTGTCAAAAGAAATGGGGCTCGAAAGATTTAACCCCGCAACAGTGAAAGGCGAATTTTCTGTCAGGGAAGAGTATGACGCCAAGCCGGACATTGAATGGCTGGCTGACACTACGCCTTTTCTCCGGGAATTAATAGCAAGGAAAGAGGCGGCGCGTTCTGATCTCAGATCAGAGCAGGTCGACTTTTTCCCAACGGTCTATGTGAACGGCTCTATAGGCAAATCCAGCAGTAAATGGCCGCCTGAAGATGAGGCCTGGTCTTTTGGCGCCACAGTGTCTTTGCCCATATTTGAAGGCGGAAGCCGTTTTGCTGATATCTCCAAGGCCAGGTCAAAACTCCGCCAGCTGGAATCAGACGAGCGGAGCGGCCCCCTGCTTAACTGCGTTTTATTTGATTTAACAGGTTTCATTGTGTATACTTTATAATTAAGCGATGATTATAGATTATCTGATCTCAAAAGAGGTTGTCGGTATATTGGCTGCGCTGGCCTTTGTTTCGGGATCGTCTTTCCTGTTATTCCCGAATCGACTAAACGCATTAACCCTTTTCCTGAACAAACAAGTTTCTTTAAGAAAACTCCTGAGGCCCCTGGAGATACCAAGGGAGGCGGATGAAAAGATTTATAAGATACGCAGGGTCCTGGGCGTTGCGGCATTGGCATGCTCGCTGGCTTTATTTGTTGTCCAGGTTAAAATAGACCGCTCGATCTACAGATATATTATTACATGGGCATCTCTATTTATTTTTCTGATGGGCCTGGACCTTTTACTGTTCCCGCAATCGTTAAGAAAATGGGGCAGTTTTTTGAATAAGTGGTTTTCCCTGAGGAGATTTTTGAAGCCATTAGACATCATGAGGGATGTGGAGGATAAGATCTACAAAAGACACAGGATCATGGGTATCATATCGCTGTTGTCCTCGATAATCCTGGCGCATTGGTATATAAGATTATAACAGGTGCTGAAATTCATGCAAAGGCTGAAAGCAAAACCTTCACTGGCTGCAGGAGGCATGTGGAGGTTTTTCGTTTACAGGGGCGCCAAAGCAGCATAGGGTCAAAACAGGAGGTATAAAATGAGATGTCCTCTATTAAATTTATTTACAAAATGCTCCTGTTGCGGATGGGTGATCTGCGCATTTTGCGTGCAGCTTACGATAGTGGTTATAGCGATTGCGTTTGGCGGCCTGATCGCCTGGAAACCCAAAAAGGTCATAGATATACAAATAGCCCTTTACCGGCCTTTTAACTGGAAAATAGGGCCCATATCCATGGATAAGGAGATAAGGAACACGCGTATTATGGGGTTGGCGGTCCTTGTCCTTGGGATTGTTTCGCTTGGCTATATTTTGTTAAAGTAATGATATTCAATGTAAGCATGGACAAAGAGGACGCATTGAAGGCAAAGATGGGTTTGCTGGGAATAAAAGAAGCAGATCTGGAGGAAAAATTCATACGCTCAAGCGGGAAGGGCGGGCAAAAGGTCAATAAGTCCTCTACGTGTGTTTATCTGAAACACAGACCTACGGGCATTGAGGTCAAGTGTCAAAAAGAACGTTCTCAGGCGTTGAACCGGTTCCTGGCCAGGAGAATACTCGCTGGTAAGATCGAATCAATCATGCTTGGCAAAAAGGCAGAGGCGCAGAGTAAAATAGAAAAGATAAGGCGTCAGAAGCGAAAGCGTTCCAGAAGAGCCAAAGAGAAGATGCTCAGGTATAAAAAAATGCGTTCCGAAAAGAAAGAACTACGCAAGGTCCCCACCTAATCCGCAGGGCGCTGTAGAGAGGCATTGACAGGCAAGAACCAAAACAGTACAATACCAGGATAACTAAAAGGAGGTATGGCATGGCAGAAGGTGAAAGCAAGAGCGACAAGTTTAAGAGGTTGGCGGCGCAGAGGGTAACGAACGCGTTGAAGAAGATAGAGCTGATAGGGAATCTATCTTCCCCGGGCTATGAATATGCCCAGGAAGAAGTGGATAAGATATTTTCAGCCCTTCAGCAGACACTGGATAACACCAAGGCCAGATTTTCTAAATCCATAGAAAAAGAAACAGGGAAGTTTGAGCTGTAAATAAGAGCCGCAGGCGGCCCTTAAGGGTCGCCTGCTACCTACCATAGCACATGAAACCTCACGGTCAGCATTTGAAGGCAATCTGCGAACAGGCAATGGAGGCAGGGAGGCAGATAGATCTGGCTGATTGTCTTTATGGCGAGACCACGGGATCATGTTCTTTTATCAGCCGTCCTACCAGCTACTATTTTTTTCTCTCAGGATTTGTCATGACGCAGGGGCTTACCCGTATCCTTGAAATAGGGACAAATTGCGGCGGTTCTATCATGTCTATCAGCAAGGGATTGCAGGGAGATGATATCGCGCGCAGCCGATTAGTAACAGTGGATATTGTCCGTAAAAATGAGGAGGGGTTTAAAAAATATCCTCATATCAACAGGATGCAGGGTGATTCACTGGATGAAGAAGTTGTGAAAAAGGTCACGGAGTCCTTTGACAGGAATATAGACCTTCTTTATATTGATTCACTGCATGAGTACGAGCATACAAAAGAGAATATAGATATTTATACCGACAGGCTGAATCCCAGCTATGTGATCCTGGATGATATCAGGCAATGCGATGACATGAAAAGGCTATGGAATGAGCTGGAAGAAAAATTTGGAGACAATGCCTTTGATGCCTCGGAAGTGAGTATGAGAACAGGGGCAGGGTTCGGCATTATCAGGAGCCGGGGCACTTTGATAGGGGAGAGCCAAAACGGTACAGTAGAGAAAAAATGAAAATTTTTAGTTAATCTAACCTGGTTAGGTTTTGCCAGATTATAAATAGCCATATATGGATTTTTCGGAACTTGTAAAAAAGAGAAAAAGCACAAGAAGATATTCTTCCAGACCTGTGCCGCGAGAGGTTATAGACAGGTGTCTTGAGGCAGCTCGCCTGGCTCCTTCTGCCTGCAATTCCCAGCCATGGTATTTTATTGTCATCGATGATAATAAATTAAAGGACCATGTTTCTGAATCAGTATTTTCAGGTATTTATTCGATAAATAGTTTTGCTAAAGAAGCACCTGTACTTATTGTTGTGGTTACGGAACGGGCCAGTTATATTGCCCGTCTAGGGGGTTATCTTAAAGGGGTCAGGTATAGCCTGATTGATACAGGAATTACCTGCGAACATCTCGTGCTTCAGGCAGAAGAGGAAGGGGTTGGGACCTGTTGGTTGGGCTGGTTTGATGAAAATAAGGTTAAGAAGATATTGGGTATATCCAGAAAGAAAAAGATAGATGTCATAATTAGCATGGGGTATCCTTCGGGAGGAGAAGAAGTCCATAAGAAAAGGAAGTCCTTAAGTGAGATTCGGAGATTCAACCATGCGGGGGATTATTAAGCTTTTATACCGGTTGCGATTTTCCTCACCAAGACGATTATGAAATCCAGCGAAAAGATAACCTACGAAATAGAC
>JABMRA010000065.1 GCA_013202925.1 Candidatus Omnitrophota bacterium
GCTGAAAGCATGAAGGGGGGATAAGTTCGGACCTATGACTTACGAAAACTTCTAGTTTTCGTAAGTCATGTCCTCACTTAATGTCTGAAAAGCGATATCAGATTCCACATCGGCATAAATATTGCCAATGCCAGGATCAGGACCATGATACCCATTATGAATATCAAAATCGGCTCTATAAGGACAGTCAGATTCTTAACAGTGTAACTTACCTGCGCATCATAATAATCCGAGACCCTTAAGAGCAGTTCATCCATCTTGCCTGTCTCTTCGCCGATCTTTACCATCTGCAGCACTATCCCCGGGAAAAGGCCGCTCGCCTTCATCGGTCCTGTCATGCCCTTGCCCTCGCCAACGCCCTCAATAATATTATCGATTGAATTTGCGATAATCCTGTTCCCTATAGAGCCTTTGACGATCTCCAGCGTGCTGATTATAGGTATGCCGCTCGCGGAAAGCGTGGATGTCATCCTGCTGAATCTCGACATGGAGATCTTTAAGATCAACTGCCCGAAGACAGGCATCTTTATTTTGATATTATCCCACACAGGCCTGCCCAAAGGGCTATTTATAAAATATCTGAATGCAAAGATCAGAACGCCCAGACCGATGATCACCAAGGGCCAATAATGTATCAATATATAATTCAGATTCAAAAGCATCTTCGTTGCAAGGGGAAGCTGGGTATCGAATCTCGCGAAAAGCGCGCTGAATTTCGGTATAATAAACATGATTGCCAGCGGGAATGCGATAGAGATGGTAATAATGACGAGGAGCGGATAGCGAGTTGCCTGTTTCACCTTCATACTCAGATCCTGCTCGTGCTCAAGAAGAGTGGCAAGCCTATCAAGGACATCATCAAGGATACCGGCTGCCTCGCCTGCGCGCAGCATATTAATATAAATCTCGCTGAATACATTGCCAAATTTGGAGACCGCCTCTGACAGGCCTTTTCCAGCTTCTATATCATGGCCTATCTCTTCTATCACCTTTTTAAAATATGCGTTGGGGCTTTGTTCGCGGATAGAGTCCAGACTGGTTAAGATTGGCACGCCAGCGCGCTGAAGTGTCATAAGCTGCCGCGTAAAGACTATCAATTCCTCTATATTTACCCTGTGGAAAAACCTCTCGAAAGGATTGTATTTTTTTAAACTGGCGCGCGCCTCCTCGATCAGGGTAGGCGTGTAGCCCATTGTCCTGAAGTGACTGGCAACAGCTTCCCTGGACTCGCCCTCTATAGTACCTGTGGAGGGCCGGCCATGCTTATCGCGGATCTTATACTTAAAGCTCGCCATCGCCCCCTTATTCCTCCTGCGTAGCCTTGATTACCTCGTCCACTGTTGTAACGCCCCTCACTACCTTATCCAGGCCGTCGCTGCGCAATACCTTCATCCCTGATTCATTGGCCTTTTTCTTTATCACGTCACTCGGCGAACGGTCAACAATAAGCTTTCGTATATCATCATTAATAACCAATAATTCAAATATCCCGATCCTTCCTTTATAGCCTGTGTCCTTGCATTTATTGCACCCCTTACCCCTGAACAGCTCCTTACCCTCCAGTTCCAGGCCTTTTGAGATCTCCTCTGTCGGCTTATAGGATTGCTTGCATTTATCGCATATCACCCTGACCAGGCGCTGCGCGAGTATGCCGACGACAGAACTGGAGATCAAAAACGGCTCTATACCCATATCGATCAATCTGCTCAACGCGCCGCTGGCATCATTGGTATGAAGCGTTGAAAAGACCAGGTGCCCTGTCAATGCTGCCTGTATGGCGATCTCTGCTGTCTCTTTGTCCCTTATTTCGCCGACCATCACTACATCAGGGTCCTGTCTTAAAATAGACCGCAGGCCTGATGCAAATGTAAGGCCTGCCTTTGGATTTATCTGCGACTGCCTGATCCTGCCCAGATGATATTCAACAGGGTCTTCCACAGTAATGATATTCTTCTCTTCTGAATCGATTGCGGAAAGCGCTGAGTAAAGTGTGGTGGTCTTTCCGCTGCCCGTAGGTCCGGACACCAACATTATCCCATGAGGCCGCTTTATTAATTTCTCAAATTCCTTCTGCATGTCCCTGGAAAAACCGAGTTTATCAAGCCCGAGCAGGATCGAACCCCTGTCCAGGATCCTTATGACAATATTCTCACCGTATATCGTCGGGAAACTGGAGACCCTCATGTCTATGTCTCTATTTTCTATCTTTAGATTAAATCTTCCGTCCTGGGGCCTTCTCTTCTCGGAGATATCCATCTTGGAAAGCACTTTTATCCTGGACATAAGAGCAGGCTCCAGGTGCTTTGGCGGCGAAAACATCTCATGTAAAATACCATCCACCCTGAACCTTACCTTTAATGACGTCTCCTCTGGTTCAATGTGTATATCGCTCGCCCCGTCCTTTACTGCCTGCATGATTATAAGGTTCACGAGTTTTATCACAGGCGCCTCTTCTGCCATCTCGCTGAGTTTTGCTGAATCCAGCTCAACCAGCCCTGCGTCTTTTTTCGCGCCCTTATTGATATCCTTTATCACCTCGTCAACTGAGCCTGTTACGCCGTAATACTGGTCTATCGCGCTCAATATAGCGCTCTCACTCGCCAAAACAGCCTCTATCTCGCCATTGGACCTGCGCGTCAGATCGTCTATCACCATAATATCTTTAGGGTCTGTCATGGCCACAGTAACTGTGCTGCCTATCTTAAAAACAGGGATTGCCTTGTGTTTACGCGCTATATTTTCCGGAATACACTTTATAGTGGCTGCATCGACCAGATAATTTGCAAGGTCTATATACGGCACTCCCAGGATCTCTGA
>JABMRA010000066.1 GCA_013202925.1 Candidatus Omnitrophota bacterium
GGAATCGATCTTACTCACCACATCCACGCATCCTTTGCCCTTGCTGCCGCCGATGCACAACCCCTCAACGTCTGTCAGCATTATCAATAGATCCGCGTCTGCCAGATTTGCCACAAGCGCAGACAGCGTGTCATTGTCCCCGAATTTTATCTCATCCACTGCCACTGTGTCGTTTTCGTTGATAACCGGCACGGCCTTTTTTCTCAAAAGCGTGTGGAGCGTATTTTCGGCATTGAGATATCTGCGCCTCTCCCGTATATCCTCCCACGTCAAAAGTATCTGCGCCGCGTGAAAGCCGCTTTTCTTAAAACACTCCTCGTATGCATTCATGAGGTGGCCCTGGCCAAGCGCTGCGCACGCCTGCTGCTCGGGCAAACTGCGCGGCCTTTTTTTGATGCCGAGTAGATGCATACCTGCCGCGATCGCGCCAGAAGAGACCACGATCACCTCACGCCCCTGCTTTAAAAGCCCTGCTATCTGGCTGCTAAACTCCTTTATCCACGCCCTGTCCAGACTAAAATCCTTCGCTGCCAGCACGCTCGTCCCGACCTTTACCACCACCCGTTTTGCCTTTTTAATATTCTGCCTATTCATTTCAGCACCGCCGCAACCTGCCGCCCTTAACCTGGCAGTTTTTTGTGGACTGCCTCCAGTAATTCCTTTATTCCCTCTCCAGTGACACAGGAGATCGGGTATATCTTCTTTTTGACCTTTGCCTTGAAGCGCTTCAGATTCTCAACAGCGTCAGGGAGGTCCATTTTGTTCGCCGCCAGGATCTGCGGCCGCTTCAAAAGCTCGGCATTGTAGAGGCCGATCTCGCCCGCTATGGATTTCAGATCCTCCGCAGGGTCTCTTCCCTCTACAGCTGCCATATCTATCATATGCACGAGCACCCTGGTCCTCTCAACGTGCCGCAAAAAATCGTCGCCCAGGCCTTTGCCCGAATGCGCCCCTTCTATCAAACCAGGTATATCGCAGACCACGAAACTTCTCTCAGTGTCCAGCCGCACCAGGCCCAGCCCCGGCGTCTTGGTAGTAAACGGGTAATTGGCGATCTTTGGCCTTGCATTGGATATGCGGGAAATCAAGCTGGACTTTCCGACATTTGGATATCCGATGAGACCAGCGTCTGCGACTAATTTTAATTCAAGTATAATGTCTTTTTCTTCGCCGTTTTTTCCTGGCGTGGCCTGCCTGTGCCGCGAATTCCCCCTACCGCCGCCGCCGCCATTTGCGATCACCACCGAACGGCCGCGCTCGCTCAAATCGCAATACGTAATGTCCTCGTGGGCGTCCTTTACAAGGGTGCCGATCGGGATCCTTGCCACAAAATCCCTGCCGTCAACGCCTTTCTTGTGATTGCCGCTTCCGTTCGAACCGGACTCTGCCTTAAGATGCTTACGAAAATAAAAATCCACAAGGGTCTGGATATTATTGTCCGAGACCAGCACTATATCTCCGCCTTTTCCGCCGTCTCCGCCGTCCGGCCTCTTGTATCTCTGAAGTTTACCTTTGGAAAGACTTTGGCAGCCATCGCCGCCGTCCCCTGCCTTGACAAAGATCTTAACGTGGTCAATGAACATTTGGACGCTATACCACGCTTATCTTGCGTGAAGAAATAAATTGCACCACGCCGTCTTTCAGCGCAAATAAAGTATTGTCCCTGCCCATGCCCACGCCTGTTCCGGGGAAAAATTTCGTGCCCCGCTGCCTGACAATAATGCTGCCGGCGCTCACGGACTGGCCCGCAAAGCGCTTGACGCCAAGACGCTGCGAATTACTGTCCTTGCCGTTCTTTGAAGCTCCCTGTGATTTGGTATGTGCCATGTTATTCCCTCCTGGTATATTTTGTCACTATCTCCTTGACCTTCAGCACCGTGTAATCCTGCCGGTGCCCGATCTTCTTCCTGGAATTTCCGAGCCGCCTCCGATATTTGAAAGAAATCGTCTTACAGCCGCGTATCTCTCCCAAGACATCGCAGACCACGGAAGCGCCTTTTATATAGGGCGTGCCTATTGAGGTATCTTTTTTGTCAGACACGAAAAGTACCTTGTCCAGCTTTACCTCTTTGCCTTCCTTCAAATCCGAAAGCCTCTCTACCTCCAGCCTATCTCCTTTGGATACCCTGTACTGCTTTGCTCCTGTCTCAACTATTGCGTACACTTTGTTCCTCCTTCTCTGGTGCCAGGCACGGTGCCAGGCGCCGTGCCTGGCACCGTGCTTTTTATTTTTGTATGCGGAAGTGTTCGATGTGTATGTCCGGCTCTGCAATAATGATGATCCTGGCCCTGTGTTCGTTTTCGAGCTTTGTAATCGAGGGCCTGTCCTCGTTCAAAAGATAATTCGCGACACCGGGATGCACGAACGACCGTATCTCTCTTAGCCGCGTCTTCTCAAGCTCCTTCTTTATGGCCCGCAGCACCTCTATTGCCATGGTAGTGACAGACTTTACCGCGCCCCTGCCGCTGCAATACGGGCAGTTCTGGTAAGAGACCTTACTGACGCCGCGCCGCACGCGCTGCCTTGTCATTTGCACTATACCGAACTCGGACATCCTGAGTATCGTGATCCTTGCCTTGTCCCTCTTAACGGATTTCAATAAAAGATTAAATAGCTCGCGCCTGTGCCTTTCGCGGCCCATGTCGATAAAGTCGATTATGATAATGCCGCCGATATCCCTGAGCCGTATCTGCCTGGTGATCTCCACAGCAGCCTCGGAATTCACCCTGAACGCCGTCTCCTCCATTTGTTTTCTCGAAAAACCGCCGCTGTTTACATCTATTGCGATCAGACCTTCTGTCTCTTCGATAAAAATATAACCCTTGCACTTCAGATCGATCTTTTTCCTGTAAAGCTTCTCTATATCCTTCTCTATCCCGCGCGAATCAAAGAGGTGCGTCCGCTCCTTGTAGAGCATAAGCTTGCTCTTCATGGCAGGCATCATATTGTTTGCAAAATGCCTCAGGCGCTTGTATTCGTCGCGGCTGTCCACGAGCACTCTCTGTATGTCCTCGCTGAATATGTCCCGCAAGATCCTGAACGTAAGCCCATGCTCTTCGTAGACAAGGGCCGGCCCTTTTATCCTGGCGCCGTCACGGCGTATCCTTTGCCACAGCGCGTTCAAATATTTTGCCTCGCGCCTGAATGCCCTTTCGTCACTGCCCACTCCGGCTGTCCGCACAATAAGGCCCATCTTAAAAATAGGCGCGATCTTTTTGAGGATCTTACGCAGCCTCTCGCGCTCTGCCCGGTCAATGACCTTTTTGGACACACCGATCTGGTGGTCAAAAGGCATAAATACCACGAACCTGCCGGGCAGACCTATATGTGTCGTGAGGCGCGGTCCTTTGTTTCCTATTGGCTCCTTTGCTACCTGGACCAGGACCTCCTGCCCTTCCTTAACGAGCTTATTTATATCAGACGGCCTTGGCCTGGGTGTTCGTCTCGGAGGCGCCGCCGTCCCTCCCTCGCCCCCGCTATCCAGCACGTCAAATTCACGCGACGGAGAAAGCATGTCCGCGACATACAAGAATCCATTTTTTTGCTGCCCTATGTCAACGAATGCCGCGCCTATCCCGGACACGATCGACTTGACAACGCCTTTATAAATGTTCCCGACCATCGTTATCTCGGACGGCCTCTCTATATAATAATCCTGCAGTACGCCGCTTTCGACTACTGCCACCCTTTTTTCCTGCGATTCAACATTGATTAAAATTTCTTTCTGCACTCTATCACCTTGATCCCTTTCGGCAATTTCTCATTTATTCTCAATTTAAATTCTTCCGGCTCAACCGGTTTCTCCAGAGTAAACACTGCCTTTTCGCCTTCGCTCTCCACTCCCAATTTCAACGCATCTGAAAAACTTATTTTGTAATGCGGTGAGTATCCCTGACTCAATGCCACCGGAAGCTGAGCCCGCCTGATAGAACGCTGAAAAAGCCTTACAATGTCCAGGTGTGAGATGTATCTCAAAATCCCTTTTTTACAAAAGCTGGTCTCTAATTTCATCATCTTCGTCCGACACGCCACGTCATTGCGAGGTAACCTTCCGAGGTAGCTAACCGAAGCCCGCTTCGCCCGCGAAACGAGGCGAGCAATCTCGTCGCAATGACATACTTAAGTTACTCCGCCGCGGCTGTTGCAGTGGACTCGGCGCTGACAATATTGACAGTTATAAAAAACAAAAGGTCGGTCGTCTCAACTGACTTTTCCTTCTTCTTAAAAAAGAAGCTCAGGAAGGGTATGTCGCCCAATATAGGGACCTTTACTACGCTGTCTGACGTAGTCTCTCTTATGAGCCCGCCTATTACTATTGTCTCGCCGTCCTTCACCATCACCTGTGTCGAGGCCTTGCGCACACTATATCTCGGAGCCTGAATCGTACCGCCTGATGTGGTAAACGTGTCCCATGTCGTAAACGACGATACCTCTGGATCCAACTGGACCACCACATACCCTTCTGGATTTATCTGCGGCGTCACAGAAAGCACAATGCCCAGCTCCTTTTCTTCATAGCCTGTTATTTCATACGAGCCGGTGCTTTCGTTGCGCTCGTAAGTCGGGATGTTATATGTGGTCGCAACAGTGATCTTCGCCTCTTTGTTGTTCAGCGTCGTGATCCTGGGGTTTGAAATTATCTTTGTGTTTGTCTTGGATTTCAAGACCTCCAACACTGCCTGAAAACTTGTGAAATCAAGCGTGCCAAAGGCATAATTCGTCGGCACTGCCATTGGAAACGCGGTGCCCGGGTTATTAGGAAATTCACCTATGCTCTTGGCGCCCGTGCCGCCCGTACCTTCAGGATCGCCCAGCGGAAAATATGCCCCGCCGCTGCTCTTCCTGTGAAAAGGAAGTGTCATGGGTCGGGACGCGCCAGAGGCAGTTATCTGCGTTGTCCAGTTGATGCCGAGTTTATCATCCTTATCAAGCGTGGTCTCGATTATCTTGGCCTCAATATTTACCTGCTGGGTCCTGCCGTCAAGCTTGTCCACGACCTGCCTTATCTTATAGATATTTGTCGGGATGTCGGTCACGATTATGAGATTCGCGCGTTCGTCAAATTTGACACTCCCCCTGTCGCTCAGCATCTCTTCGATTGCTGCCGGCACGTCCTTTGCATCCGCGTAATTAAGCGAAAAGACCTCTGTCGCAAGCTCTTCCTTTTCCAGGTTCTCAGTGGTGGTCACGCGGATGATGTTGCCCTCTCTCTCGTACGTATAGCCGTATGTCCTCAGTATGACGTCCAGCGCCTTATCCCACGGTACATCAGTCAGACGTATGGTAACAGGACCCGTGACATCCTTTCCGGCAACAATGTTTATCCCGCTCTTGTAAGATAGTATGCGCAGGACATTCGTTATGTCAGCGTCCTTGAAATCCAGCGTGACATTGCCGGGTGATGTCGCAGGCAGACTTGCCTCCACCTGTGCAGGCGCGCCCCCTGCACTCTCCTGCGCGTTTGCCGCGCCTACTGCAGAAAACACAAAAACCAAAACCGCAAAACCTTTGAAAATCCTCATAATCCCTCCTTCTCAGGTCACTGATTCTGTCAAAACTTACCACGGAAACATTTACCACTGAAACACGGAGATATAGAAGCACGGAAAAATAAAAAAATTATAATTTAAAATTCTTTTTTCCGTGTCTCCGTGCTTCCGTGGTTTTCATAAGCTTTTTGACACTACCGGTCACTCGCCTAGTCGCTGTCGAGTTCGACCCTTGCCTCTTCCCTGTCTACCTCAAAAACCACTGCATCACTCTCTATCTTAAGGACCTTGACAGAACCTATCTCCTGTCCTTCCCTGACTATCTCTCCATTTATGATTGCGATAGAGCCCTTGGCCTCATCCCACACAATGCCTTCCAGCCGCACA
>JABMRA010000011.1 GCA_013202925.1 Candidatus Omnitrophota bacterium
GTAATTCACAGATGATAGCATAATGCTGTCATTGCGAGGTGACTTTCTTGCTGACCCAACGAAGCAATCTCATGAGGGCTGAGATTGCTCGCCTCGCTTCGCGGGCGAAGCTGGCTTCCTGAGTAGAAAAGTTAGGTCAACTCGCAATGACGCATGTGATTGCTTCATTGGGTCGATTTGATAGCCGTCTCCAATGACATTTTTTGAGTGTGGATATTATGGACAAACTGGGTAGGCTGAAGAGGATTTTGAAAAGGCTTGGGGGCGTGGTGGTGGCGTTTTCGGGCGGCGTGGATTCGAGCTTTCTGTTGAAGGTGGCAGGGGATGTGCTGCCCAGAAAAAATGTCCTGGCCGTTACAGCAGTCTCAGATACGTACACCCCTTCTGAACTGGCCTGTGCGAAAAAATTTGCAAGGGCGTTGGGCGTCAGGCACAGGATAATCTTTACGGCAGAGCTCGAGGATAAAAATTTTATTAAAAACCCCGTGGACAGGTGTTATTACTGCAAAAAAGAATTATTCGGAAAATTAAAGGGGCTTGCCGGAAGAAATGGCGCCAGGGCCGTTGTCGTGGATGCGTCAAATCTCGACGATAAAAAGGATTACAGGCCCGGCAGCAGGGCAAAGGAGGAGCTTGGCGTAAGGAGCCCCCTCCAGGAGGCAGGCATTGGGAAAAATGACATACGCCGGTTTTCCAGGAAATTGGGGCTTGGGACATGGGATATGCCGTCAATGGCATGTCTGGCATCCAGGATCCCCTACGGCGAAGAGATAGGCAGGGCTACTTTGAAAAAAATAGCAAAGGCTGAGGAATTCATAAAGCGCAGCGGTATAAAACAGGTAAGGGTCAGATATCATAATGATGTCGCGAGGATCGAAGTCGAGAAAAAAGATATAAAAAGATTTTCCAGCAAGATTTTTTGTGATAGAATAATCAAATATATGAAATTCCTTGGGTTTTGTTATGTAACTCTGGACCTGGAGGGATACAGGACAGGGAGTTTAAACGAAGTTTTAGAATAGGTCCTGCAGCGGCTATAATCCTCCTGTTCGTCGGATTATTTAACGCCGCTGCAGGATCAAAAATTTTGAAAAAATTTTTGGCGGCGTAGCTCAGCTGGTCAGAGCAGTCGGCTCATACCCGGCGCGTCAGTGGTTCGAATCCACTCGCCGCTACCAAACTCGCCGAAGGCGAGTTTGATCCTGAGTGAGCGTAATGAGGCGACGAATAGGAGCCTTATAGCGAAGCGAAGGACCTATTAGACGTTTTGAGCGTTACTCATAGTTAAATTTTATGGATTACAAGTTTCAAATCTAACAACGCAATACTTTACATCCGCCACGGCGGATGTAAAGTATTTTCTTCTTATGTTTATTGAAAAAGTCAGAAGGACAATAAAAAAATACAGGATGCTGGATAAGCACGACAGGGTCCTGGCGGGACTTTCGGGCGGGCCGGATTCAGTGGTGCTTTTACACGTACTTCTGCAGCTCAAAAAGGAATACGGCCTGGACATACACGCCGCGCACCTGGACCATGGATTTAGGGGCGAGGAGTCGCGCGAAGACAGGAGGTTCTGCGAAGGCCTTGCGAAAAAAATGAAACTCGATATCACCTGCAAAGAGGTGGATGTTCCGACGATAGCGAGGCAAAAGGAGATCTCGCTTGAAGAGGCGGCGCGGCTGGAGAGGTATGATTTTTTCAGGCAGATCTGCAGCAAAAAAGATATAAAAAAGATAGCCGTGGGCCATAATAAGGACGATCAGGCAGAGACCGTGCTTATGAGGGCAATAAGGGGTTCTGGCATGACAGGGCTCGGAGGCATTAGCCCGGTCAGGGATTTGGCCGGTCTGACAATAATCAGGCCGCTCATTGAGACTACAAGGCGCGAGATCGAGGGCTTTGCCAAAGAAAACAATCTGTCATTCAGGCATGACTCCTCGAATGACAAACTCATTTTTACAAGGAACCGCGTCAGGCAGGAACTGATCCCGTACCTCGAGAAGAATTTCAACCCGAACATAAAAGAAGGCCTTGCAAACATGGCCGAGAACCTGCGCCTCGAAAACGAATTTCTGGAAAAATTCGCAAAGAGAAAGTTTAAAGGCATGTCGAGGGTCAAAACCAATGAACTCGCGATAGATATTAAAAAATTCAAGAAACAGCCCGAGGCAATGAGAAAGAGGATTTTGAGGAGTGCGCTGGCATGCCTGAACGGGAATTTGAGGAGGTTCACGTATCAGCACTGGAAGGAGATGGAGGAGCTGATAGACAAGAGGCCCGGGAATTCAATAGTCGATCTGCCGGGCGGGATAAATGTCATAAAAAACAAAACCAGCCTGATCGTTCAGAAAGAGGCCGGGGCGTAACTTTACACTTTAGTCATTGACTAAAGTGTAAAGTTAATGATAAAATTAATATTTAAGCAATATAAACGCAATAGCGAGGTGGAGATGCAGGTCAAAAAGACACAAAAAAAATCCGACAACAACAAGAACAAACTCGGCAAGAATATGTTTTTCTGGCTGGGGCTTTTCTTGCTTCTCATATATATTTTCAGGCTGGGCTCGTTTGCCCCTCAGCAAACTCCCAAAGACCTGAGTTACGGCGAGTTCTATCGGCTGCTCGAGAGAAACCCTGAGACAGGCGCCATAGAGTCAGTGGTCAAGGTCGAGGACCGCTTAAAGGGCGTGTTTTCAAGCGGGGCCTCGTTTACAGTGCATATACCTGAACAGGACCAGGACCTGCTGCGGCTCCTGAAGCAGAACGTCGACAGCTTTGACGTACAGCCTCCAAAGATGCTCTGGGTAAATCTTTTTTATTCACTCGGCCCGATGATACTGTTTATCGCGTTCCTGTGGTTTTTTGTCTATCGGAGCGCGCAGGGCGGCGGAAAGATACTCTCGTTCGGAAAGAGCAGGGCGCGGCAGATCGCAGGCGACAAGACAAAGATCACGTTCAATGATGTGGCTGGCGTGGATGAGGCAAAAGAGGAACTGAACGAGGTTATAGAATTTTTGAAGGACCCAAAGAAGTTTCAGAAGCTCGGCGGTAAGATCCCAAAAGGGGTTTTGTTGATGGGGCCGCCCGGGACAGGAAAGACGCTTTTGGCAAAGGCGGTCAGCGGCGAGGCAAAGGTCCCGTTTTTCAATATCAGCGGTTCGGATTTCGTGGAGATGTTTGTCGGCGTCGGGGCTTCCAGGGTACGGGATATGTTTGAGCAGGCGAAACGCGCCGCAAAGACAGGTGGAAAAGGCTGTATTATTTTTATTGATGAAATAGACGCGGTGGGCAGGCAGCGCTTTGCCGGAATTGGCGGAGGCCACGACGAGCGGGAGCAGACGCTCAACGCGCTTTTGGTGGAGATGGACGGCTTTGACACACAGGAAGGCGTGATACTTATTGCAGCCACCAACAGGCCGGATGTTTTGGACCCGGCACTTTTAAGGCCAGGCAGGTTTGACAGGACGATCGTTATTACGCGGCCGGATATTATAGGCAGAGAGGCGATATTAAAGGTGCATGTAAAGGGTATAAAGTTGAGCAAAGGGGTGGAGCTCAATTCCATTGCCAGGCAGACGCCGGGGTTTTCAGGCGCAGACCTTGCGAATCTCGTAAATGAAGCCGCGTTACTTGCTGCCCGGCGCGACAAGAACAGCGTGGACATGGCAGAGATGCAGGAATCGATCGAGAGGGTCATTGCCGGCCCGGAGAAAAAGACGCGCGTAATAAATGTGGAAGAGAAAAAGATCATCAGTTATCATGAATCAGGCCATGCGCTTCTGGCACTTTTGATACCAGGCGCAGATCCGCTGCACAAGGTCTCGATCATACCGAGGGGAATTGCGCTTGGCTATACCATGAGGCTGCCGATCGAAGACAGGCATATCGTTACCAAAAAAGAACTCCTCGGGAAAATAATCGGGATCCTGGGCGGAAGGGCCAGCGAGGATATTATATTCGGCGAACTTTCAACCGGCGCGCAGGACGACCTGGAGAAGGCCACTGATATCGTGAGGGATATGGTCATGAAATGGGGCATGAGCGAGAAGCTCGGCAACCTGACCTTCGGCAGACGCGACGAGCAGGTGTTTCTGGGCCGCGATCTGGGCGAGGAAAAAAATTACAGCGAGGCCACTGCAGTGGAGATCGACAAAGAGATGCGCAAGATCGTGGACAGCTGTTATAAAAAGGCAAAAGAAGAGCTCTCGAACAATAAAGCGAAGCTGAAACTCCTGGCCGAGAAATTGCTGGAAAAAGAGGTACTGGATTTCGAAGAGGTAAAGAAGCTTGTGCTTTCTTCCGACAAAGGGACAGGACATCATGAAGGGATTTGAATTTGGTTCCCGCACTTATGTAATGGGGATTTTGAATCTCACGCCTGACTCGTTCAGCAACGACGGGATCTACAATGACGTGGGCCGCGCAGTGGCAGAGGCAGAGGAAAACGTCAGGGCAGGCGCTGATATAATCGACATCGGAGGGGAATCAACGAGGCCGGGCGCGCTGCAGGTCTCGGAAGAAGAGGAAATAAAAAGGGTTGTCCCTGTAATAGAGAGGTTGGCAAAAAAGATAAGCGTGCCGATTTCCATTGATACGCGGAAATCAGGGGTTGCGCGGCGCGCGCTGGACTGCGGCGCCTCGTTCATAAACGACATAACAGGACTCGAGTCCGACGCGGGCATGGCGCAGCTTGCTGCGCAGTACGATGCCGGCGTGGTTGTCATGCACATAAAAGGCAGCCCGCAGACAATGCAGGTAAATCCGACCTACAGCGACGTGACTAATGAGATCATTGAGAAGTTGCGCCAGCTGGTCAGGGATGCAGAGGCAGCCGGTATAAAAAGAGAAAACATTATCGTGGACCCAGGCATAGGATTCGGAAAGACGTTCGAGCACAACCTGGAGATCCTGGAGAATCTTTCGCGTCTTAAAGTATTGGGAAGGCCGATCCTCGTCGGGACTTCAAGAAAGTCTTTTATAGGAAATGTGCTGGATGGCGCTGATCCGCAGCAAAGGGTCTTTGGCACAGCGGCCAGCGTGGCCATTGCGATAAAAAATGGCGCGGACATTATAAGGGTACACGACGTCAGGGCAATGCGGGATGTCGCAAGGGTCACTGACGCAATTGTCCGGCCAAGAGAGGCAGTAAATGCTTGATTATCTGAATCTGACCAAGATATTAGTGGAGATAGGCATCCTGTGGTTCGCATTTTACGTAATCCTGATCTTTGCCAGGGGCACGCGCGGCGTCCATGTCTTAAAGGGCATAATCCTCATAGTGCTTTTCTTTATCGTGACGCAAAAGCTCGGGCTCCACACGATAAACTGGATATTCACCAAGCTCTTTGCAATATCCGTTATCGCGGTGCTGGTCATATTTCAGCCGGAACTCAGAAGGGGGCTTGCCAGCATCGGACAGCGAGGGTGGTCCGGTATCTTCTTTAAGGAATCAGAGGTTATAAAGGAGATCGTGAAGGCAGCAGAGGCCTTTTCCAGAAGAAAGATCGGCGCATTAATAGCGATCGAGAGAGATGGCAGGCTGGGCAATTATGTCGAGAGCGGTATTGAAACAGACGCAAAGGTATCAGCCGAACTTTTGATAACACTCTTTACGCCCAATGCGCCGCTCCACGACGGCGGCATAGTCATTTCAGGCGACAGGGTCGTAGGTGCGGGCTGTCTGTTTCCGCTCACGCAAAATCCAAAGGTGTCGAGGGCGCTGGGGACCAGGCACAGGGCAGCAATCGGCCTGAGCGAGGAGACGGATGCGGCGGTAATCGTTATTTCTGAAGAGACAGGCGGGATTTCTATTGCAACAGGCGGTAAGATGACGCATGACATGGATAAGGATGCGCTGGAGCGAACGCTAAGCAATCTCTTTAAACCTGAAAAGAAAAAGAAGGGCTTTTTTGTTTTGAGCCGCTAGTTTACACTTTTAATCCGCCACGGCGGATGTAAACTTAAGGTGGCTTGGGGAGGGACAAGGGATATCATGAAGAACTGGATCGTAAATAATTTTTGGATAAAGATAGTATCATTGCTGCTGGCTGTAGTAACGTGGTTTTATGTTAATGGAGAGTTGTATAAAGACCGCCTTTCAAGAGAGTTTTATGAATCCTCGCTCAGAGAGCACGCCGAAAAAGAGCCTCCCGTAGAACAAAAGCAGATGAACAGGGGCTATATAATGGAGAAGAAATAAATGCCTGGGCTTGGCGTGAACGTAGATCATGTGGCAACCTTAAGGCAGGCAAGGGGAGGCATTGAGCCTGACCCTGTGTGGGCAGCTTCAGTGTGTGAACAGGCAGGGAGCGACAGTATCGTAGCGCACCTTAGAGAAGACCGCAGGCATGTAAATGATGCTGACGTATGGGCATTGAAAAAGTCAGTTAAGACCAGGTTTAATCTTGAGATGTCGATAAATCCGGGGATAGTGGAGGTGGCGAAAAGGCTCAGGCCGCGCCAGGCAACACTTGTCCCGGAGAGACGCGAGGAGCTTACTACCGAGGGAGGGATGAGCGTTGTAAAGTATGCGGGACGGATCGGAAAGGCAGTGGATGCGCTCAAGAGAAAAGGGATCGAGGTAAGCATTTTTATTGACCCTGACGAGCGTGAGATAGGCGCGGTAAAAAAGATCGGGGCGGACACAATAGAGATACACACGGGCAGGTATTGTCTGGCCGGGACAAAGGCTGCGGCGGACAGAGAATTTAAAAAGATAAAACGCTCGGTTGATTATGCGCTTGGTCTCGGGCTGGTGGTAAATGCAGGGCATGGCCTTGATTATGTCAATGTAAAAAGGATTGCAGGGATAGAGGGAGTGAACGAATTGAATATAGGGCATTCAATAATTTCCCGCGCGGTATTCACGGGGCTGCGTGCGGCGGTCAGGGAGATGAAGAGGTTGGTAAAATGATCGTTGGCACCGGTGTTGATATTATAGAGGTAGAGAGGATAAAGAAAGCGCTTGATGAATGGGGCGACAGGTTTTTGACGAGGGTGTTTACGCAGCGCGAACTCGACTACGCAAATACGAAAAAATTTTCGCATGAAAGTCTTGCGGCGCGGTTCGCGTGCAAGGAAAGCGTGCTGAAGGCATTCGGGGATACGCGGACAGGGATACAGCTTAAAGAGATCGAGGTCTTGAACGACCCCAAGGGTAAGCCAGAGATAGTCCTGCATGGAGAGGCAAAGGAGTTTGCGGACAGGAATCGGATGGACAATATCATGGTCAGTATGTCTCATACGAGTAATTACGCTATCAGCAATGCCATACTCTGGCGGGGCAGTAAATGAAAAAGAGGAAAAGGGACAGTCATAAAGGTGATTACGGTCATGTGTTTGTCGTAGGTGGTTCGGTGGGGCTCACGGGCGCAGCAGCGCTGGCCTCAAATGCAAGTTTGCGCGCAGGCGCAGGCCTTGTGACGCTTGGTGTGCCGGCTTCATTGAATCTTGCAATGGAGAGGAAGCTGACAGAGGTCATGACGTGCCCTTTGCCTGAGACGCGAAAAGGCAGCTTGTCGCTGAAGGCAAAGAAGGAGATACTGAAGAGGGCAGATGGTGCTGATGCCGTGGTGCTGGGGCCTGGTCTTTCACAGAATCCCGAGACCAAGAGATTGGTGCGCCAGATCGTTACGCGCATTAAAAAGGTAATGGTCATTGACGCAGATGCGTTGAATGCTATATCCGACGACGTCCCGGTTTTAAAAAAGGTGAAGGTCAGCTATGTCGTGACGCCTCATCCGGGCGAGATGTCGAGGCTTGTCAAGAAGAGCACGGCTTATATAAAGAAGAACAGAATAGCTGTTGCAAAGAAATTTTCAAATAATTATAATGCTGTCGTGGTTTTGAAAGGCGCAGGGACTGTGGTGGCAGGGCAGGGGAAGACCTACGTAAACAAAACAGGCAACCCTGGCATGGCGACTGCAGGAAGCGGCGATGTGCTTGCAGGTGTAATTGCTGGTTTTTTGGCGCAGGGGCTGAAGGTGTTTGAGGCCGCGAGATTGGGCGTTTATGTGCATGGCCTTGCCGGTGACCTGGCAGCAAAGGAAAAAGGAGAGGCCGGTCTTATAGCAGGGGACATATTAGAGAATATTCCCTATGCAATAAAACAAGCCAAGTGAACCTGACAAATAGGTCCTTCAGCGCCTATCCGCCTAAGGCGGACTTAACTGCGCTTCAGGATCAAATTTGCTACGCAAATTTGGGCAGATA
>JABMRA010000067.1 GCA_013202925.1 Candidatus Omnitrophota bacterium
AACATAGCTTTACTCCAATAATCCCACTATAGTATAGCGGCACAAGGTAAATGTCAACTTATCTCTGAAAAGAGCGTATAGCGTTTAGCGGATAGCGTATAGGTTTTATGTTTAAAATAACTCACAAAGACAAGCATACAAATGCGAGGGTCGGAGTCTTAGAGACGCTGCACGGCACTGTAGAGACGCCCGAGTTTATGCCTGTTGGCACGCAGGCAACTGTCAAGGCGCTTTCAAACGAAGAGGTGAAATATTGCGGCGCGCAGATCATCCTGGGGAATACATATCACCTTTATCTCAGGCCCGGCATGGATGTGATTAAAAATGCCGGGGGCCTGCACAAATTCATGTCGTGGGACGACCCGATACTGACTGACAGCGGCGGATTCCAGATATTCAGCCTCGCTACCCTGATGAAGGCAAAAGAAGAGGGCGTTGAATTTAAATCGCACGTTGACGGCTCCAAACATTTTTTAACACCAGAGGATGTGGTGCGCCTGCAGTTTGAATTAGGGAGCGACATCATGATGGTGCTTGACGAATGCCTGCATTATCCGTGCCCAAAAGACAAGGCAGGGCGTTCGCTGGAGCTTACGAATAAGTGGGCAGTTCGGTCCAAAGAAGAGGTTGCCCGCGCTGGTGAAAGGTGTGAAGTGAAAAGTGAAAGGTTGTTGTTTGGCATTGTCCAGGGCAGTACATACCCGGACCTGCGCAAAGAATCCGCGGAGGAGCTGGTGTGTATCGGTTTTGACGGCTATGCGATCGGCGGCCTGAGCGTGGGCGAGCCAAAGGATCTGATGTACGAGATGCTGGAGAATTCAGTCAGATATCTCCCCGTGGATAAACCGCGCTACGCCATGGGCATCGGCATGCCGCACGATTTTTTTGATGCCATTGAAATGGGCGTGGATATGTTTGACTGCGTTGTCCCGACGAGAAACGGCCGCAACGGCGCAGCATATACAAATGAGGGCAGGCTCATCATCAGAAACGGAAAATACTCCAGGGACCTGCGGCCGCTGAGCGAGAGCTGCGACTGCCTCGTTTGCAAAAATTACTCACGCTCCTACATAAGACATTTATTTAATACAGAAGAAATTTTAGGATTACGACTTACCTCTTTACATAACGTATATTTTTATGTAAACTTATTAAAGAGGATCCGCGCCTCAATCAAGAACGGCACGTTTTTGGAGCTGAAAAAAGAGTTTAAGGAAAAGGTGTTTTAAAAAAGGAGGGAATGATGAATCCAGGCGCAGCGCAGCCAAATGCAATAGCCAGTCTTATGCCGATTATCTTTATATTCGGTATATTTTACTTTTTGCTCATCAGGCCGCAGCAGAAGAAGCAGAAGGAACACGAAAAGATGGTCCAGGAATTAAAGAAGAACGAAGAGGTCGTTACGAACGGCGGCATACACGGGACCGTGGTAAACGTAAAAGACACTACCCTGATATTGAGGATAGACGAGAACGTCAAGATAGAGATCGACAAGAAAACAATCGCCTATTTAAAAAAGAGCAGGTGACGTTAGTGAAAAGTTAAATGTGAAAGGTTAAAAGTTACTTTTCACTTTAAACTTTTCACCTCTCACCAGCGCTTAGTGCAAAACATGGAGGTTTAGATGACGAAGAGTCTACGGTGGAGGATCTTGGCGGCCCTTGGTGTTGTAATCTTTGCCTTGTTCGGCATGCTGCCGTTAAAGGAAAAGATAAATCTGGGGCTTGACCTGCAGGGCGGCATGCACCTGGTGCTAAAGGTGGACACCTCCAAGGTGCCTGAGGAGGCGAGGGAGGACGCGCCCAACAGGGCAGCGGAGATAATACGCAACCGCATCGACCAGTTTGGCGTGCGCGAGCCGCTTATACAGAGACAGGGCAAGGATGCGATAGTGGTGCAGCTGCCCGGTATCACCGACAGGGAAAGGGCAATAGAACTTATAGGCAAGACCGCCCTCCTGGAATTCAAACTCGTAGAGTCCAGCGAAGAATTGAATCAAAGAGCAAAGCAGGGCGACGTGCCTGACGGATACAGCCTAAAGACCGTAGAGAAGGAGACGTTTCTCCTGCGTGATGATGCAGTATTGACAGGCGATACGCTTGTCAGCGCAGAGGTCAAATTTGACCAGTCCCGTTTTAACGAGCCCTACATCGCCATTGAATTCAATTCCAAAGGCGCAGCGATCTTTTCAGAAGTAACAGCCCAGAGCGTCGGAGAGCGGCTTGCGATTGTCCTGGACGGCAAGGTGCATTCAGCGCCCCGCATAAACGAGAAAATACCGTCGGGCAGGGCCAGCATTACAGGCAGGTTTAACGTTGAAGAGGCAGGTGACCTTGCCATTGTGTTGCGCGCTGGTGCCTTACCCGCGCCGATTTATATCGAAGAGGAACGCACAGTCGGTCCCCTGCTGGGAAAAGATTCCATAGAGAGCGGCATAAGGGCGTCATTGATTGGAGTGATCCTGGTGCTCGGCTTCATGCTCCTATATTATCTCTTTGCGGGGGTCGTTGCCAGCATTGCAATGATATTAAATTTCGTAATCGTGCTGGGTGTGCTGGGCTGGTTCCATACCACGTTGACCCTCCCGGGCATAGCCGGCATGATACTTGTCATAGGCATGGCAGTTGACGCAAATGTTTTGATATACGAACGCATCCGCGAAGAACTCAAGACAGGCAAGCATATACGCAGCGCCGTATCTGCCGGATACAACAAGGCCTTCACCGCGATACTGGATTCGAACATCACCACGCTTATCGCTGCCGCGCTTTTATTTAAATTCGGCACAGGGCCCATAAGGGGCTTCGGAGTCACTCTTTCAATAGGCATACTCGCCAGCATGTTCACAGCCATATTTGTAACGCGCATCATCTTTGACCTGGTGACAGCCAATAAAAAATTCGAAAAACTCCCGATGCTCCAGTTTTTCAAAAAGACCAACATCGATTTCATCGGCAAACGCTGGATCGCGTATGCCATTTCAGCGATCCTCCTCATAGGCGGCCTGGGTGTGTTTTTTGCAAAGGGCGAGAATGCGTATGGTATTGATTTTACAGGAGGGCAGCTTCAGGAATACTCTTTTGCCAGAGAGGTCAGGGTGGATGATATAAGAAAGATGCTTGCGGACATCGACATAAAAGATGCGACCATCCAGCATGTCGAGGGTAAGAATCAGGTGTTGATAAAGACCTCGGAAGACGTTGCTTCTGACATAAACAGAAAATTCAGAGAGGATTTTATCGACAACCCCGCGAGTCTCCTGCGCGTTGAAAAGGTCGGGCCGTCCATAGGCCGGCACCTGCGCAAGAGCGCGAGGCTGGCGGTGTTGTGGAGCCTCATAGGTATATTGATCTACGTGGGTTTCAGGTTCAAGAGGGTTGGTTTTGCAGCTGCAGGCGTAATCGCGCTTTTTCATGATGTATTTATCGCGATGGGTTTTCTTGCAATGACCGGGAGGGAGTTGAATCTGGTAACAGTGGCCGCGCTCCTGACCATTGCCGGCTATTCCATAAATGATACCATTGTCATATACTCCAGGATACGGGAGAACACCAAACTCTACCGCAAGGCATCCATGAAAGAGATCATCAACATGAGCATAAACCAGACGCTCTCGAGAACGGTCTTGACTACCCTGACAACACTCCTTGCAGTCGCGTCGATTTTCTTTTTTGGCGGCGATGTACTCAGGGATTTCTCATTTACGCTTCTGGTAGGCATAATCTCGGGTATATATTCAACCATCTACATCGCGTCACCTTTGGTGATCTTCTGGCACGCTCGTCGGTCTAGATAACCTTCAGAAGACAGACGTCAGATGTCAGAGTTTTCTCTGTCTTCTGGCCTCTGTCTTCTGATTTCTGATGTCTGTGTTCTGACCTCTGAGTTAACATGAATAAATTCTCACAAATCAAACGCATACTTATTGCGATCTTGGTTTTAAATTGGCTCGTTGCCTTCAGCAAGATCTTTTACGGGCTTATCACGAGATGCGCATCCATGACCGCTGACGGGATCCACTCGTTCGGAGACGGCGCTTCAAATATTATCGGCCTAATAGGGATATGGGCCGCCTCCAAGCCAAGAGACGAGGACCACCCATATGGCCACAAAAAATTCGAGACCATTGCGACGCTGGGCATAGCAGTCATACTTTTCTTGGCCGCGTTCAATATCCTCAGGGATGCGTTCGTAAGGATGTTGCATCCTGTAACGCCTGATGTCACCACATTTAGTTTTATCCTGATACTTCTCACTCTCATCGTCAATATATTTGTGATGAGGTACGAGACCAGAAAGGGCCATGAGTTATCCAGCGACATCTTGATATGCGATGCCATGCATACTAGAAGCGACGTATTTGCTTCGCTGGCCGTCATCGGTACACTGGTTTCCATAAAAATGGGGATATCGGTCTTGGATACCATAGTCGCGGGCCTGATCGCCATACTCATTGCAAAATCAGGATTCGAGATCTTAAAAAGCAGTTCTGAGGTCTTATGCGACGGCAGCGTGCTCTCGAGGGCGCGGATTGCGGATATTGTAAGTAAAATACAAGGGGTAAGATCCTTTCACAATATCAGGACCAGGGGCAGAAAAGACGATATCCACGTGGATCTCCACGTGATCATCGATTCCAATATGCATGTTGACGATGCGCACAAACTGAGCCATAAAATAGAATCAATGCTTAAGAGCGGCATCCCCGGCGTAACAGATGTCAGTGTCCACATGGAGCCGTACAAACGCAGATAGATTATGAAAAGATGGAGCGTTAGACAATTTGACGCGAAAGAAAATCAGCTGTTGAGCGATGCGCTTGGCGTGTCTCCGATACTTGCGCAGCTGCTGATAAACCGCGGCCTCGGGAATATCGACAGCGCAAAGACATTTTTGAGCGGTGACATCCATGAACTTTACAACCCGTTTTTAATGGAGGGCGTGCACGAGGCAGTGTCGCGCATAAAAAGGGCCATTGAAAAAAAGGAAAAGATCCTTATCCACGGCGACTACGACGTCGACGGCATAACAGCCACTGCGATCCTCGTGTTTACGTTGCGCAGTCTTGGAATAGAGCCGCACTATTATATACCTGACAGGCTTACGGAAGGATACGGCCTGAGCGAAGGCGGGGTCAAAGAGGCAATAAAGATAGGCGCGGCCCTTGTGGTGACCGTGGATTGCGGTATATCGAGCCATGAAGAGGTAAAGGCCCTGAACGCGCACAATATAGATGTGATAATAACAGACCACCATGAGGTGTCAAAGGTCTTGCCTCCTGCGCATTCGATTATAAATCCGCTGAGGAAGGACTGCGCGTATCCTGACAAGAATCTTTCCGGTGTCGGTATAGCGTTTAAACTGTGCGAGGCGTTATGTTCCGTGTCTCACGCTGATGAGGTGTGGCGCCATGTGGACCTTGTTTCCCTGGGCACTGTTTCAGATGTCGCGCCTCTTATCGGCGAAAACAGGATCCTTGTCAAAGAGGGATTGAAATCACTCAAGAACGGCAGTTCCAACAAAGGCATCAAGGCGCTTATCGATGCGAGTGGATTAAAGAATAAGGAGCCCGGTTCTTTCGAGATAGGTTTTATATTGGGGCCAAGGATAAATGCAGCAGGCCGGCTAGGCACAGCTGGCGTGGCCGTGGAACTTTTATTGACTCAGGATGAAGAAAAGGCGCAGGAGCTGGCAAAGAGATTGAATCAGGCCAATCGCGAAAGACAGAAGATAGAAGGCTCTACTTTGAAACAGGCCATGTCCAAGATCGACAGGGACGTAAATTTCAAGGATCACAAGGTCATAGTTTTGCACAATGAGGATTGGCATGCCGGCGTGATAGGCATCGTGGCGTCCAGGATATCCGACAGATTTTACAGGCCCACTATACTGATTTCTACAAAGGCAGGCATGGGGCGCGGGTCAGGGAGGTCTATTGAAAATTTCCATCTATTTGAGGCGCTGGCAGGATGTGAAGGCGTGTTACAGGGATACGGAGGGCACAAGTATGCGTGCGGGCTTACGATCCTGGAGAAGAATTTACCGGAATTTAATAAGGTGATAAATCAGATAGCTGACGGCGTGCTGGTTGCTGATGATCTGATCCCCCGTATTGACATTGATATGGAGATATCGTTGAGTTCGCTGGATCATGGTGTGGTGGAGGAGGTGGCGAGGCTCGAGCCGTTTGGCCAATCTAACCGCATGCCCTTGTTCTGTTCCAGAAATTTAAAACTGGCGTCTTCTCCGAGGGTGATAAAAGGCGAGCATATTAAATTCCAGGTAACGGACGGCAATAAGGATTTCGAGGCAATAGGTTTTGGCCTTGCCAGAAATACCGACGCAGAACCCCTCCTGAAGAGATATCCCAGATTCGATCTTGCCTATACAGTTTCTTTTAATACCTGGCAGGGCCTGAACACCATCCAATTAAAAATCGAGGACATCGTCCCCTCCTCGTAAGTTTACATTTAAGTCAATGACATAAATGTAAACCCAGCGCCTCAGGCCTTTTTTATCTTGCCGGCCTTGATACAGGAGGTGCAGACTCTTACTCTTCGGGGGGAGCCTTTCAGGATTATTCGGACGGTCTGTAGGTTTGGCAGGAATCTTCTCTTGGTTACGCCTGTTATTTTCAGACCAACGCCGCCTTTTTTCTTTGCAAGACCTCGGCGGGCTATAGTTCTTCCGGCTACTGGTCCTTTTCCGCAAATCGTGCATACCCTTGACATAATTCGCTCCTTTTAATTATTGGATTGAGATTAGAATAATAACATAATATAATAGGATATGCAAGGGAAAAGTTTACTGTAACGAGGCAAGGATGGATAAGGTAAAAAAGGCATATAAAATTCTGCGCTCTTGCAGGCTTTGCCCGCGGCAATGCAGGGTGGACCGGCTAAAGGGCGAAGTCGGATTCTGCAAGGCAGGTCTGGCGCCTATGGTCTCGAGTTTCCACGCGCATTTTGGCGAGGAGCCGCCGATCTCAGGATTCAAGGGCTCAGGCACAATATTTTTCACGCATTGCAGTTTGAGGTGCGTATTCTGCCAGAATCATCCCATAAGCCATCTCGGCGAGGGCAGAGAGGTCAGCGCGGAAGAATTAGCCGGAATGATGCTGGGCCTTGAGAGACAGGGCTGCCACAATATAAATTTTGTCACGCCCACGCATTACATGCCGCAGATATTAGAAGCGGTGTTTATTGCAAAGGAAAAAGGCCTTGCAGTGCCGCTTGTCTGGAATTGCGGCGGATATGAATCAATGGAGGCGCTGGAAATTTTAGACGGCGTAATCGACATATATATGCCTGATATGAAATATTCAGACAATGCTGTTTCGAGGAAATATTCGTCTGCGCCTGATTATTTCGAGGTGTCTAAAAATGCAGTAAAAGAGATGCGCCGCCAGGCAGGCGATCTGGTTGTTGAAAAAGGCATTGCCATGAAAGGCATTTTAATCAGGCACTTAGTTCTGCCGGACGGCATTGCCGGCAGCAGCGCGATTTTTGATTTTATTGTAAAGGAATTGTCGCCCGACACCTACGTAAACATAATGGCGCAATATTATCCGTGCCACCATGCGCATGGATTTTCAGAGATAAACCGCCGCATCACGCACCGCGAATACATGGATGCCCTGCGTCTCGCAAGAGAAAAGGGCCTCTCAGGCGGATTTCGACAGGTGCTTGAGACCATTGACCGCGCCAGGATCCCTGAATGGACCGACGACCTAAAGACCTAAAAGAATGCTTTACACTTTTAACATTGTCAAAAATGTAAAGCATCCGAAGGATGTACATGAAGGATTTGACGATTTCAGCAAGATTTATCAAGGGAGTGGGGCCGTCGCGGCTTAAACTCCTGAACCGGCTCGGCATAGACACAGTGGAGGACCTTTTGTATTGCCTGCCTCGCAGATACGAAGACAGGAGCATGATAAAAAAGGTTGCTGAAGCCAGACCAGGCAGTTTTGAGACAATAAAGGTCAAGGTGCTTGCCTTTGGCGACCGCACCACAAAAAGGGGCGTGAACATATTCAAGGTAGCCATGGGGGATTCCACGGGCGTGATTCACGCGACTTGGTTTAATCAGCCGTACATGAAGGATAGATTCAAAATAGGCCAGGAGCTCATTCTTCACGGGAAGGTCGAAGGCCGCAACTACCTGGAGATCAACGCCCCGGAATACGAAATACTGACAGGCACCAAAGAGGATTCTGCGCACATGGGCAGGATCGTCCCGATATACCCGCTTACAGAGGACCTGACCCAGCGCTGGCTCAGAAATCTAATGAAGATCGCAGTGGACGAGTATGCGGATAGCGTAGTGGATATGTTGCCGTATGATATAAGGAAGCGAAACGATTTAATATTTCTCAAAGGCGCGATCAGGAATGTCCATTTTCCTGTCAGTGAGATTGTATTGAAAAAGGCCAGGCGCCGCCTTGTATTTGACGAATTTTTACTATTGCAGGCAGGCATTGCCATGAAGCGGGCCAGGGCAAAGATCGATCTAAACGGATGCAGCCACAGCGCTGAGGGGGCATTGATCGAGAGATTCAAAAAGGCCCTGCCGTTCGAATTTACAAAAAGCCAGTCAAAGGTCATGCGCGAGATAGAAAACGACATGAGAAACCCAAAGCCGATGAACCGCCTTCTCCAGGGAGATGTTGGCAGCGGAAAGACCGTCGTGGCCTTGTACGCGCTTATCCTTGCAGTGCAAAATAAATATCAGGGCGCATTGATGGTGCCTACTGAAATACTGGCAGTCCAGCATTACAAAAATATAAACGCGTTTTTAGAAGGCATGGCAGTAAAAATAACACTGCTGTCAGGCGACCTGAAACCAGAGGAACGGGCAAGGCGCAGGCATATGATAGAGACAGGAGAGGCAGACCTGGTCATTGGCACCCACGCCCTGATCCAGGAAGGCGTACGTTTTAAAAACCTCGGCCTGGCCGTGATAGACGAGCAGCATAAATTCGGCGTCATGCAGCGCTCATTTTTAAAATCAAAATCCGCCAATCCCGATATCCTTGTCATGACAGCCACACCCATACCGCGCACCCTTGCCCTGACTGTGTATGGCGACCTGGATGTCTCAACCATCGACGAGCTTCCGCCTGGCAGGAGAAACATAAAGACCTTGTATTTTGAGGAGAAAAATAGAGAGAAGGCGTACAGAATAGCAGGCGAACAGGTAAAGATCGGCAGGCAGGCGTATGTGGTTTATCCGATTATTGAGGAGCAGGAACGCTCTGACCTCAGGGCAGCCACAAAGATGCACAAGGAACTGAGCGGATTTTTCCCTGATTTGAAGGTAGGACTTTTGCACGGCAGGATGAAGTCCCAGGATAAAGAGCGCATCATGAAGGATTTTAAGGACCAAAAGATAGACATCCTTGTTTCAACAATAGTCATAGAGGTTGGCGTGGACATCCCGAATGCCTCTGTGATGATCGTGGAGCATGCCGAAAGATTCGGGCTGAGTCAGCTGCATCAGCTGCGCGGAAGGATCGGGCGGGGCAGATATCTTTCGTATTGTACCCTGGTCGCAGACCCTAAGAGCGATGATGCAAAGAACCGCATAAACGCCATGCTGAATACGCAGGACGGTTTTAAAATAGCAGAAGAGGACCTGGAAATAAGGGGTCCGGGAGAATTTTTTGGCACCAGGCAGCACGGCCTCCCGGAATTGAAGATAGCGAATATCCTCAGGGACAGGGATGTCCTGGAAGTCGCAAAGACCGAGGCGTTTGAACTCGTGAAAAATGACAGGTTCCTGCGAAGCCCGGCGAATAAGTACATACGCCAGGGCCTCAGGAAAAAGTTTAGCTTAGAAGAGCTAAAACTGGCCGATGTTGCTTAGGGACAAGAGACAAGCGACAAGAGACAGGGGAAAATAAAAATTCCCTTGTTGTTTGTTGCCTGCTGCTTGTTACCGATATATGCGAATAATAGCAGGTAAATTTAAAGGCAGGGTCATAGACATGCCAAAGGCGATCAGGCCTACGTCGGGCAAGGTGAGGGAGGCCCTTTTCGAGATATTAAAAGACCGCATACAAGGGTCGAGTTTTCTGGACCTTTATTGCGGCAGCGGCGCAATGGGAATCGAGGCCTTTTCGCGGGGCGCAGAGAGCGTTGCATTAGTGGACAGCGATTTCAAATGCATCTCTACGCTAAAGAAAAACCTGCTCTCCCTTGATATATTGGACTCATCTAGCGTAAATATATATAATAAAGACGCTATAATGGCGCTAAAGGGTTTTAGAGAGAAATCCGTGACTTTTGATATTGTTTTTCTAGACCCGCCGTACCATGGGGAAGCAGCCAAAAATACCTTGATAGCTATTTCGAATTATGATATACTGGCTCGCAATGCCGTAATAGTGGCAGAGGTATTCAAGAAGCAGGACCTGCCTAAAGAGGTGGGATCAATAAAGAAGGTCCGTACCTCCCAGTACGGCGACACAAAGCTCGAGTTCTTCACGGAGGGAGAGAGGCAAAAATGAGCAAGGTAGTGGTATATCCTGGCAGTTTTGACCCAGTGACCTATGGCCACATGGATATTATCAAAAGGGCGCTTAAGATATTCGACAGGGTCATTGTCGCGGTCGCGCACAATGCCGAGAAAAACCCGCTCTTTGATGTAACCGAGAGGGTGGGACTTCTTAAGAAGGCGCTGAAAGGCATCAGAAGGGTTGAGGTGGATGATTTCGACATCCTTGTCGTGGATTATGTTAAGAAGAAAAATGCCACGGTCGTCATCAGGGGCCTGCGCATGATCTCGGATTTTGAATACGAATTTCAGATGGCGCTAACAAACAGAAAACTTTGCTCGAGCGTTGAGACAATATTCATGATGCCCTCAGAGTCATATTCATACCTCTCTTCAAAATTGATCAAAGAGGCGGCCTCTCTCGGCGCAAACCTGAAAGGTTTTGTGCCTCCTTTCGTAGGGAAGGCAATCAAAGGGAAATTAGGTTAACATGGGATTTATAGAAAAGATATACGAGCGCGCAAAAAAGGCAAAGAAAAGGATATTGCTTCCCGAGGGCGAAGAAGGCCGCGTATTAAGAGCAGTTGATTCTATATTGAAACAGGGAATATGCACACCTGTCATTGTAGGCGACCCGGATAAGATATCAAAGGCAGCAAAGGCCGGAGGTGTTGACCTGGCAGCCGGCGAGATCATTGATAGAAAAAAATATAAGGATCTCGATAAATACGTTTCGCTCTATTGCGAGATCAGGAAACATAAAAATGTAGGGGCAGCCGAGGCCAGAAAGTTGATCGTTGAGAACCCTGTTTTTTATTCAGCCCTTGCAGTGCGCTCAGGGGATGCTGACGGTTTTGTAGCAGGCGCCTCGATCACGACACGCAATGTCGCAAGGGCTGCTATTCACTGCATAGGCCCTGCGGATGGCACAAAGACGATTTCAAGTTCCAGCATCGTCATTTTACCTGATGAAAAACTCGGGGCAAACGGAGTCTTTATATACGCTGACGCAGGCATTGTCCCGGATCCTACGGCCGAACAGCTGTGCGATATCGCAATAGCCTCTGCAAAGATGGCTCGGATGCTCCTGGATGATGAACCAAGGGTGGCCATGCTGAGTTATTCTACAAAAGGCAGCGGCGGCTCCGGCAAAAGCATAGAAAAGGTCAGGGAGGCGACAAGGCTGGTAGCTGAGAAAGAGCCAGGCCTGCTTATAGACGGAGAAATACAGGTGGACTGTGCTGTGGTGCCTGAGGTGGCTAAAAGAAAAGACCCTGACAGCAGGATCAAGGGCAGGGCGAATGTATTTATTTTTCCGAATCTGGACGCAGGAAATATTGCCTATAAATTAACAGAGCGCCTTGGAAGGGCGCATGCCATCGGACCTATACTGCAGGGACTAAAAAAACCTGCCAGCGATTTATCGCGGGGCTGCAGCCCGCAGGATATTGCTGATGCGGTTTCAGTAGTAGCATTATTGGCGCAGGCATGATAATACTCGTATTAAACAGCGGAAGCTCTTCAATAAAATACAAGCTCTTTGACATAGGCCGGGACCGCGAGAAACTCCTGGACAAAGGTTCTGTGGAAAGGATAGGCGAAAAAATCCCAGGCCACAGAGAAGCGCTCAGCATTATATTGAATAAGATCAATGCAAAGATCAATGCCGTGGGTCACAGGGTGGTGCACGGCGGGGACGCCTTTAAGGAAGCAGCATTGATCAACAACGACGTCATAGAGGCAATAAAAAGGTTCAGCGAACTCGCGCCGCTTCACAATCCGCCGGCGCTTTTGACAATAAACGAATCGCGGGCGCTTCTTTCAGGCGTGCCTCACGTGGCAGTATTCGATACCGCGTTTTACCAGACCATGCCTGAGCAGGCGTATCTGTACGCAATACCCAACAGGCTCTACGAGAAGCACAGGATCAGAAAATACGGATTTCACGGGACGAGTCACAGGTACGTAGCGGATCAGACAGCGCGCATTTTAAAAAGGCCGCTGGAAGAACTCAGGATCATTACGTGTCACCTGGGCAATGGCTGCAGCATTACTGCTGTGAAAAACAGCAGGGCCATTGACACCAGCATGGGGTTTACGCCGCTCGAAGGCCTGGTAATGGGCACGCGTTCAGGCGACATAGACCCTGCGGTAATCCCTTACATTATGCAGAAGGAAAATATGGACGTGGACAGGGCCGTGGAATTGCTGAATAAGGAGAGTGGGCTCCTGGGCCTTTCTGAGGTAAGCAATGACATGAGGGAGATAATAAAACAGATACCGCACAACAAAAAGGCAAAACGCGCACTGGATATATTTTCGTACAGGATAAAAAAATACATAGGCGCTTACACCGGCGTAATGGCTGGTGTGGATGCAGTGGTGTTTACAGGCGGCATAGGCGAGAACCATCCGGATCTGATGAAGGAGATCTGCAAAGGCGTAGTGGCGGACAAGACCAGGGTCCTCATCGTGCCAACAGACGAAGAATTGATGATCAGCCGCGACACCTACAGCGTAGTTGCTTAAGAGGAATGCTTTACACTTTAGTCCTGGACTAAAGTGTAAAGCATTTTTGGATGGGAAGATAATGAAGATAGCTGTAGATAAGATACCCGCAGAGGGCCTGGAACTCACGGAGCAGATCGATCCTGGCAGGATATCATCGGACCTCAAAGGCCAGGGCGTGGATTTTGTCAAATCCGTGGATGTAAAGGCCAGGTTTACAAAGAGCGGAAACGAGGTCTTTGTAGATATAAATCTGGCAGTGCCCTGTGAGTATACCTGCGCCAGGTGCCTGGTCAAGGTGCAGAATATTTTCAAAAAGGACTTCAATATGAATTACGAGGTCAAGCCCGGCGACATACTGGAAGTGGACGAAGATATAAGGCAGGAGATGATCCTTGATTCACCTATGAAGTTTGTCTGTAATGCTGATTGCAAAGGGCTTTGTCCGAATTGCGGACAGAACCTTAATGTTGCGAAATGTGATTGTGGAAAAGATGTTGGACCGATCAAGAATCGGCCGCTAGGTTGATTTAGAAAGGGGCTAAGATGGCGTTACCAAAAAGGAGACATTCGAGTTCAAGGCAGGGTAAGAGGAGAGGGGAGCAGAAGGTGCACGTCCCAAGCATTTCAATGTGCCCGAACTGCAAATCTCCGAGGCTGCCGCACAGGGTCTGCAGCGTCTGCGGTTATTACAAAGGCAGGCAGGTCATTCAGATAAAAAAGAAAGAAGAAAAAGAAAAAAAATAAGGATCAGCCATGATAAAAATAGCGCTTGATGCAATGGGCACTGACACTTTTCCGTCGGCAGATGTCGAGGGCGCGGTCCTTGCGGCCAGGGAATTTGACTACGAGATCGTCCTGGTGGGCAAAAGTGAGCTCATAGAAAAGGAGCTGGAAAAGCACAGGCCTGTTCCTGAGAACATATCGATACACCACGCCCCGGAAGTCATAGGGATGCACGAGCAGCCGGTCCTCAGCGTCAGACGAAAGAAGCAGTCCTCAATAGTCGTCCTTACGAATCTTGCAAAAGAAAAAAAGGTGGACGCCATGGTCTCGGCAGGAAACACAGGGTCAATGGTCTGCGCGGCCACGCTCAAATGCAGGCTCCTCCCCGGCATCGAAAGGGCAGGCATCGGCGTTATCATGCCGACCTTAAAAGGCACTGCGCTCATGATAGACAGCGGGGCGAATATCGACGCAAAACCAAAGCACCTCATGCAATACGCCATCATGGGGAGCGCGTATTCCGAATTTATATTAAATAATAGATCGCCGAGGGTAGGGCTTTTGAATATCGGCGAGGAAGAGTCCAAGGGCACGGGATTTTTAAAAGAGGCATACGGACTGCTCGAGCTTTCAGGTTTGAATTTTATAGGCAATCTTGAGGGCAGGGAGCTCTTTAAAGGCGACTGTGATGTCATAGTCTGCGACGGCCTTGTGGGCAATGTCGCGTTAAAGGTATCCGAGAGCACTGCCCACGCCCTTGTAGAAATGCTCAAGAGGGAATTAAAGAGCAGCGCAATGGCCAAGCTGGGCGCAATGTTAAGCAAGGCAGCGCTTTATTCATTAAAGAAAAAAATGGATTATGCCGAATACGGCGGCGCGCCGCTTCTCGGCATCGATGGTACTTGCATAATATGCCATGGTTCTTCAAGCGCCAAGGCCATAAAGAACGGGATCAGGGTTGCCGGAGAAGAGGTCATTAAAAACGTCAACCAGCATATCGTAGAAAAAGTAACTTAATACAAGAGAGACAAGGAGGGTAGCGGGAATGCAGGAGGCTGGGATACTGGGACTGGGTTGTTACTTACCGCCGAAGCGATTGACAAATAGCGACCTCGAGAAAATAATGGACACGTCGGACGAATGGATAATCACGCGTACTGGTATTAAGGAAAGAAGGATAGCTTCCAGCGAAAAGGCAACGAGTGACCTTGGCCTAGAGGCATCCAGGGCTGCTATTAAAGATGCCGGGTTGAAGCCAGAGGATATAGATCTTATCATAACTGCTACTATAACCCCGGACATGGCATTTCCTGCCACGGCCTGCATTATACAGGATAAGATAGGCGCCAGGAATGCTGCTGCATTTGACATAAATGCAGCGTGTTCTGGTTTTGTATTTGCGCTGATTATTGCGCAGCAGTTTGTAAATACCGGCTTTTATAGGAATGTTTTAGTAGTAGGGGCAGAAAAACTAACGAGCATAGTTGACTGGAAGGATCGCTCTACTTGTATATTATTTGGCGATGGAGCAGGCGCGTGCGTGGTAGGCAGGAGCGAGGACAGAAGAATACTTTCCGGTTTTATGGGTGCCGATGGTTCAGGAGGGCATCTTTTAAGTGTTCCAGCAGGCGGTTCGCGATTGCCTGCTACAGAAGATACCCTTAAGAATGGATTGCATTTTCTTAAGATGGAAGGCAACGAGGTCTTCAAGATCGCTGTAAGGATAATGGTGGATGCCGCTAACAAGGCCATTAAAAAGGCAGGCCTTGAGCTGGATGATATAAGTCTTTTTATACCGCATCAGGCGAATATCAGGATATTATTGGCAGTTGCAAGACGGCTGGGCGTGCCTGAAGAAAAGATCTTTATGAATATAGAAAGATACGGAAATATGTCAGCGGCGTCTACGGCCGTTGCCTTGGCAGAGGCCGGACAGCAGAAGAAGATTAAAAAGGGCGACAATATCGTGCTTGTGGCTTTTGGCGGCGGCCTCACCTATGGCGCTGCAGTGATAAAATGGTAAAAATAGCTGAAAAGATAGTTATGCGAAGAGTATGTTATCTCTTTCCTGGGCAGGGCGCGCAGTACGTAGGCATGGGCAAGGATTTGTATGAAACCTGCCCTGAGTCCAAAAGCGTATTTGATGAAGCAGAAAATATCCTGCCGGACATGGGCATTAAAAAACTCTGCTTCGAAGGCCCGCTTGAGGAATTGACGCGCACAGCAAACAGTCAGGTGTGCATACTGGTGGCGAGTATAGCGGCGTTGAAGGCATTGAATGCGAGTGTAAAGTGTAAAGTGTCAAGTGTCACGGCCTGCGCAGGGCTTAGCCTGGGCGAACTCACCTCGCTCGTAGCCGCTAAAAGTATTAATTTTAGCGATGCAGTGCGTCTCGTGAGGCGTCGCGGAGAATTAATGGAAGCGGCGTCTCTGAAAAATCCAGGCAGCATGGCCTCTATCCTCGGCATTTCGCTCAAAGATCTAAAAGCAGTTTGCAGCGATTCCGGCGCAGAGATAGCAAATCTGAATTGTCCCGGCCAGATAGTCATATCAGGGACCAAAAAGTCTGTTGATGCATGTATGGCGCTCGCGACAAAAAAAGGCGCCAAAAGATCCATACCCCTGAACGTGAGCGGAGCGTTTCATTCTTCATTGATGAAAGAGGCGGCAGGGCTTTTTAAGTTGGAATTGGATAAGGTCAGGTTTTCCTCGCCCGAAATAGGCATCGTCAGCAATGTCACGGCAGATTACGAGAAGCAGCCGGAGGAAATCAAGGAAAATCTCGTCAGACAATTATACAGCCCTGTCCGCTGGGAAGAGTCCATTAGAAGGATTGCGGCTGAGGGCGTTGATGCATTTTTTGAAATAGGCCCGGGCAAGGTTTTAAAAGGGCTCTTGCGCAGGATCGATCCAGATCTAAGAGTATCAAACATTGAAACACTTAAGGACATAGAGATAGTAACCAGTAACTCGTAACTGGTAACCAGGAATTTTTAGAAATCTTGCTTACATGGCTTTTAAGTTTTTTGTTCCTGGTTACTAGTTACTGTTTACGGGTTACTAATTGGTTACTGGTACCTAAAATATGAAACGGCGAGTCGTGATAACAGGCCTCGGGGTTGTTGCCCCCAATGGAGTGGGTAAGCAGGCGTTCTGGGATGCCTTGAAACAGGGGCGTTCCGGCGTAAGACGCATCACCCGTTTTGACCCCAGCCCATTCCCCTCGCAGTTTGCAGGGGAGGCGGATTTTGACCCAGCCAAATTTATTTCGCCAAAACAGCTCAAAAGAATGGACCGCACCTCGCATCTGGCGATTTCAGCGGCAAAGATGGCAGTAGAAGACGCTGATCTTAAAATAAAAGATGAAGACCCTGACCGCATAGGCGTTATGATAGGTACAGCAATGGCAGGCCATGGCATGATACTCGAGCAGCACGATGTATTCAGGGAAAAAGGGCCAATGAGGATAGGCACATTTACCGCGATTGCCTCATTCCCTGACGCGCCTTCGAGTCAGATCTCCATAGAACTGGGCATCAATGGGCCCAGCTTTTCCATTGCAACCGCATGCTCCTCTGCCTCAGATGCAATAGGTTACGCGTTTAATGCAATAAGAAGCAAGCAGCTTGATATAATTATTATGGGAGGCGCGGATGCCCCTGTGTTTCCGCCTATACTTGGCGCATTCTGCGTATTAAGGGCATTGTCCAAAAGGAACGACGCGCCCAGCGAGGCATCGCGGCCGTTTGACAAGACAAGGGACGGGTTCGTGCTTGGCGAAGGCGCAGGCATTTTGATACTGGAGGATCTGGAACACGCATTAAAACGCAACGCCCATATCTATGGAGAGATACTGGGATTCGGCATGACATGCGACGCGTATCATATGACCAAACCAGAGCCGACCGGCAAGCAGGCCATACGGGCATTGAAGCAGGCGTTGAACGATGCAGATGTAAAACCGGAAGATGTGCAATATGTCAATGCGCACGGCACGTCAACGCCGCTGAATGACAGGAACGAGACCTTTGTGCTAAAGCAGGTCTTTGGCGCCCATGCGCGCAACCTGGCTGTGAGCTCTATTAAATCCATGATAGGGCATTTGATAGGCGCAGCTGGCAGCGTGGAGCTGATCGGCAGCTTAATGGCCCTGGAACAAGGTATTATTCCACCTACAATAAATTACAAGACGCCTGACCCGGATTGCGACCTTGACTATGTGCCAAACAAGGCGAGGCAGGCAAACGTCAACATAATCCTGAAGAATTCCTTTGGATTCGGAGGCAAGAATTCAGCGCTGGTGGTGCGTAAGTTCAGAGATTAATATTCAGAGGACAGAAAACAGAAGACAGAGGACAGAAGACAGATGACAGAATACAGAGGACAGATTTTTCTGATTTCTGATTTCTGACTTCTGGTTTCTGACTTCTGTCTTCTGAATGTATATTGTCAGGAGGCTAAACATGTGTCAATTATTATTAGAAGGCAAAGTTGCCCTTGTAACAGGCGGCGCGAGGGGCATTGGCAGGGAGATCGCGCTCTTGCTTGCCAGTCAGGGCGCGGATATAGCCTTATGCGACGTAAACCTGGAGCAGGCAGAGGAAACTGCCAAGGAGATCCGCTTATCAGGCAGGGAATGCCTTGCCTTTAAGGCAGACGTCACTGACTTAAAAAGCGTGCAGGAGATGGTGGATAAAATTCTTGACAAATTTAAGAAATTAGATATACTTATAAACAACGCTGGCATAGCCAAAGATAATCTTATCCTCAGGATGTCAGAGGAAGACTGGGATAAGGTCATAGCGGTCAATCTAAAAGGCACATTCGTATGCACAAAGATCGCCTCAAAGGTCATGCTGAAACAGCGTTCCGGAAGGATTATTAATCTTGCCTCGATCATTGGCATAATGGGCAATGCCGGCCAGGCAAATTATGCAGCCAGCAAGGCCGGTATAATAGCTCTTACAAAGAGCGTGGCAAAAGAGCTGGCCTCTCGCGGTATTACGGTAAATGCAATAGCGCCTGGATTCATAAAGACAGAGATGACAGCCAGATTGCCGGACGATATTCAGAAGAAGATGCTCTCGGGTATACCGCTCGGGAGGTTCGGAGAGCCAAAGGACGTGGCAGACCTGGTTTTGTTTCTTTCGAGCGAAAGCTCTTCATATATAACCGGGCAGGTAGTGCAGATCGACGGCGGAATGCTGATGTAAGTGAGGACATAAGTTATGGAGCCCTAGAACCAATAAAAAGGCGACATAACTTATATGTCCGAACTTACCCCCACCGTTTTGTTTCGCTTTTGTTTAGCAAAGCGAAACAAAACGAAACAGTGG
>JABMRA010000068.1 GCA_013202925.1 Candidatus Omnitrophota bacterium
ACAAAATTTACACTTGCCCCCTATAATATTATACTCCAGGATCAGATACCCGCGCCGTCCGATAATAAGATTTTTACAAACAGGGCAGTAGGTATTATTGCCTTCATGGCCAGGGCAATTGCCTACATATGCGTAATGAATGCCCTTTGACATCGCAACATCCCTTGCAAGGGTAAGGACTTCCTCTGGCGTGGGCGGCAGGTTCTTCAATTGATACATTGGCCAGAACCTGGAAAAATGCACCGGCACCTCCACACCTATATTTTTCACCACCCAATCACACAGCATTGAAAAATCCTCTTTGGTGTCATTGTACGTCGGCACCACCAGATTCGTAAGTTCCACCCAGACCCCGGCCTGTTTCATTGTCTTTATTGCATTAAGGACTGGCTCGAGTGTGCCCTTTGGCACTCGCTTATAAAAATCCTCTGTGATGCCTTTTAAATCAATGTTTGCTGCGTCCACAAAAAGGCATGCCTCTTTTAATGGGTCTGGATTTATGTAAGCGGCTGTGACCCACACATTTAAAAGACCATTCTCATGCGCGATCCTGGCAGTATCAGCAGCGTATTCAAAAAATATCACTGGCTCGGAATACGTACAGGCTATTGTCCTGCAATTTGCAGCCAGGGCCTGTTTCACAACCTCCGCAGGCGCAAGGTCGATATTCCTAGTATTCTCGGGCTCCCTCTGCGATATCTCCCAGTTCTGGCAGTACATGCAATGCAGATTACACCCCGCAGTTGCAATAGAAAACGAGCTTGTGCCCGGCAGATAATGAAAAAGCGGCTTTTTCTCAATAGGATCAACGTGCACTGCGCAGGGCTTTCCGTATACAAGCGTCTGCATTTTTCCGTCAATATTCATGCGGGCCCTGCAGTCCCCTCTGTCGCCAATGCCCAGCTCACACTTCCTCGGACACAATAAACACTTCACCTTACTCATAATACCTTGCCTCGCGAGGCTCCAGCCCTGCCTCTTCTAACCTGGTTAGAATCTCTGGAATCTCTGCCTTTGGCTCTGGCACTTTCGGTAAGTTTACATTTTTAATCCGCGGCGGCGGATAAACTTTGGAGGTATTCTGAAACACGGTAAAGGCGAACAAAAACACCAAAACCGCTGCAACAAATATAAATAATCTATCGCTTGTTTTCATCTTTTCTTAAAGACCTTCCTGCCTGCCTTTGAGAGCATGTCCAGAAACGCTCCTGCAGCGCAAAACCAGCTGCAGAACGGCCTATGATGAAATAATGACAGGATAAGTACTATTGCTAATATGAGCCAGGCCGCTACGCTGCCCCTTCTTAAAAATACAGTGGCGAACGGCTCGTAGTTTACGATATTGGCATTATTGAGCGTCAATACCAGGACAGTCAGTATCCACAATAAGATATATTTTATCTTTCTCAGGCTCTTTTCAACTTGCGGCGTGATTTCAACATTGAACTTAAAGATCTTGTTTAAAAATATCTGGAGTCCGCCAAAGGGGCACATGTACGTACAATAAAACGCGCCGATGAGAAACGTCAGGATGAGTCCGGAAAAAATAAATACATACCAAGCGATATTAGACCTGAAATCCGGCAGGTTCCACAAAAACACCCCTCCTAAACTTGTCATGGAAATAAAATTTGCCTTCCAGAACCCGAAATATAAAACAGAAATAAATAGGCCTGTATATCTGAGCCAATTCGCCTTAAGGTAAAACGCCATCAAGAGAAATGTTATGATTAAAACCGTTAGATAAAAATCAAGATTTAAATTGAACGGGGCCTTCTTTTTTGATACATGTCCCGGCCTATTAATCCTCTCCAGGGACGTCTTTAATGTCATTGCAACAGCACTGCTGGATATGGTCGCATGGGTCACCCCGTCTATATCCTCTCCCACGATAAAATCATCCTCGGAGCCTTTGCCCTTAAACTGATCTAAAAATTCCGGCTCCGAGATCCCGGCTGCATATTGCGATGTCTCATTGTGGCTTAAAACCTCGACATCTTCTATGTTGCCCTCTTTATCAAGCCCCACCAGCATCTCAATAGGACCGCCAAGGCCCTTTACATCAGGCGCAATATCCTTGGTATTAAAAGAATTGCCCTCTCTTAAAATTGGCTGTCCGGGCGCTGCCTCCCCCGGCCCCTTCCTAATGTGAACATTCACAGCCACAGCCATTAAAATCGTTATAATAATAATTATATTTAAAAGATTTTTACGCACTTTTCTCTCTTTTGATAAACATAATGAGCGCCACCACAAAAATTATACCGCTTATAACCTGGGCTATCTTTATATTGGTATTCCATATATACAAACAGTCCCCGCGCAAACTGGAAACAGCGATTCTTATACAATTATATATCATCAGATACAGCAAAAAAACCCCGCCCTGAAACCTTATCCTTTGCCTCATAGACCACAGGACAAAAAATCCGACAAGGTTTAGGATCAATTCATAGAGCTGGGTGGGATGCACTGCTAATCCGTGGTAGGCTATGTAAGGCAAGCTGTCTTTTGGAAACCTTACCCCAAACATTGACTCTGTGGGCATGCCAAAACAGCATCCGTTTAAAAAGCAGCCGATCCGGCCGATTGCCTGGCCCAGGATTATTGAAGGGGCCATGAGATCCGCCAGGTTCCAGAAAGAGATCTTGCGACGTTTTGAAAATAAAAACCCTGCCGCTATGCCGCCTAGTAATGCGCCATGTATGGCAAGGCCCCCTTCCCATACCTTTAATACAGATACAGGATCTTGTATAAAACTTGAGGGATTAAAAAATGCGAGGTAATAAAGCCGTGCGCCTATTAATGAGCCTATGAATATATAAAGGGCGAGGTCATAGATGAGATCTATCTTTATGCCCTTCCGCCTTGCCTCAATCCCTGCGACGTAGACACCAAAAAGAAACGCCGTGGCAACCATCATGCCATAGCTATATATTGTGAAGGGACCGAGTTTGGCTATTATGGGATGCATTAATCGTCGTTTCCGTCCGCCTCAGGCGGACTTCGGCGGACAAGCGTGATTCGTGAATCGTGATTCGTGCTTAATCCTGAATATACCCGACGGGTACTACATATATAGGTACTAGGTTCTCTGGAAGATCCAACACCATCGTTACCGCATCGTCGGAAAATGCCCCTACAGGCACAGAGCCCAGGCCTTCTGCCACTGCCTGAAGATGCACATTCTGCGCAGCGTGGCCGGCTTCGATATACACGTAATTCTCGCCTCTTTCTCCGTACCGAGCGGTCCTTTCAAAATCAGCGCATATAACTACGTCTATACTTGCATCTTTTACAAATGGCTGACCAAGGCATGCGCTACAAAGTTCTTCACGTAAATCCTTATCCTTTACCCTCTTTATGCTGTGCGCCTTTGGGATATAAAGAAAAAGTCCGTCAGAACTCACCAGATATATCTCCAAAGGATAAGTTGCCCCTGCAGAAGGTGCGCTACGGTGCCCCGTATCCTCATCAGTAATCCCCTGGCAGGACCAGAGAAGCTGACCTATCTGTTCCAGCGTCAATTCTTCTCCTGATAAACCCCTCTCAGACCGCCTGTTCTTGATCGTCTCTTCCAAAGAAACGTTCCCTTTTTCTTTTGGCCTGGGAAGATTTATTATCATCTCATCTCCGTATGAAAATCCGGGCAAATACAATAAAAACGAAAGAATAAAAAGAAATCTCAGCATCTCAAGTGTTCGAGATTCGGTCTCGAACAAAGGCATTACTTTATTTCTATATCTAATTTGCCTGTCCTCTGTTTGGCAAGGTCCCAGCTGTACTCGTAAAGGTGAAGGCCTTTACTTGAGGCTATGATCTCGCCATTCCCCACGCCTATCTCTTCTGCCATGTACTGCTTTACAAGCTCAAGGCCTCCAAGATTCGACGGAAACCCTCCCCACAAGTCCCACGACCTGAAATAGGGAAAGAAATGGAGCTTCCCGTACCGGATCCTGGTATCTATAAGACGAAGGCATGGCGGGTCATGAAGCTTTATATCAGAAGGCATGCCTATCTCCATTACTGCCTGGTTGGTGCCGTGGCCCTTGTTCTTGTACATCTTTATCACTTCTTCGACCTGATTTACCTCGAGCGGCATCTCTCTGGTCATCTCTTTTCCGCCGAGCGTCTCTTTTATCCTGACCTTTGCGTCCACCAGCCTCTCTCCGTAGGTATAGTCCTCTGTCTCTGTCTTCTGGCCTGTCAGTAAATATGAAAGATAGCCATGGATATATTCCATGCTTGTCGGGGCAGGTATGCTTGAGCCTTCGGGTAGAATAGGTATTATCTGATGGCTGGGATTTTTTATCCTGATAGTGACGAAATCAAACTCGAGGCGCTTCTGGCCTTCGTAACTACCGCTTGTTATAGTATAGGTATGGCCGTTCTCCAAGATCTTTGAGAGGCACTGAAACCATGCATCGTCCAGGTCAAATGCCTCTATGTAAACCGGCCTGAGGCCGTCTTTTCTCATTACTCTAGCCCCCAATGTTTTTTTAATTCCTCATTTATATCTTTAACAGCATCTTCCCTTAAACCTTTCTCCCTTATTTTACCCCTAAGATTTCCCTTCTTCAACATAATTATCTTTTCCAGTTCCCTGATGGAGATCACATCACTGCCGAACCCCTTGGCATGATTTCTGACAAAGTTGTCATCTGAAGACACGCTTATCCTGTCTTTGGGCGAGGCTGCCCTTAACATATCAACGATAACGCTGTCCGCATCCTTATCGATCGTAGTAAACAGGGTCTCTACCGGCCCGTACGAATCCCTCTTTATCCCGAGGTCTCTTTCCTTGCTGTCGAACACGATGAAGACCTTGTCAAAGATGCGTTTCTGCGCCATAAAATCCATTAACATCTTAATAAAAGAGAGCCGGCTTGCCTCAAGGCTCAGATCCTTTTTGGCCTCGAGGTGTTTTATCTTGTTTATGGCATTGTACCCGTCTATGATTAAATATTTTGGCACGAGACGCCTTTTCTTTTTAGTAGGGCCGCGGTCACGCCGTCGCCTCGGACCAGCCTGCCCTGAAAACTGCCGTCATATATCTCGTCACAGCCGCACGAAGGGCTCCTGGATTTCAGGATGGCCTTTTTTATGTTGTGTTTTTCTACAATATCCAGCGCCTTGTGCGCGCCTATTAGAAATTCCTTTGTTACGTCTTTAGAGTTTTCGTCAAAGACCTTTGCCATGCCATCCAGGACATTCCCTCCGCTGCCTCCCCTGATCTCGGTCCGTGTCCTCGGGATAGGCCTTCCGCCCAGAACCTCAGGACAAACTGCTACAGCAAGACCCTTTTCCACCATGTGTTTTATCCGGGGAGCTAGTCTATCCTTTCCATCCCACGCGCAATCTATCCCGGCAAGACACGCGCTTACCAACATCATGGCCTTAGCTCCTTTACGATCTTTTCAAGGGTGCCCTCGCCGTCAAACACAATGCCATTTATGCCGAGTTTAGCTGCTGCCTCAATCAGGTCCTTTCTATCATCTATGTAAAAGGCCCTGGAGGCCGTGGTCCTGGCAGACTCTAAAGCCCTTCTGTAAATCTCGGGATCCGGCTTTCTATGCCCCACCTCATAGGAAAGCACCAGCTTATTAAACTCGCCAAAGATATCCATCCGTGTTTTTAGAAACTCGAAATGCGTCTTGTTCAAATTTGACACCAGGATAAGTTTATATCTCGCCCTGGCCTCTCTCAAAAAATCCTGCATCTTTATGTTCTTGGAGGTTTCAAAGAATATGTCGTTCCATATCGGGAAAAATCCATCGCGCTCCATATCCAACTTAAGAAAATCCTTTACCCTGCGGAAAAACTCGTCCGGATCGATCCGCCCTTCTTCATACAGCTCCGTAACTCCTGAATCAAAAAAGAGATCGTAGATATCCTCTTCTTTTTTGGGCGTATGTTCCATGATCCGCCTCACTGCGATCCTGTGATCGAAATCGATAAGGCAATTCCCCAGGTCACAAATTATTGTATCGTATCTATTCTGTCCCATAACTTTTTATTTCCAGACGAGCCAGAGGAAAAGATAGGCTGCGCTCACGGCTGCCAGGGTAAATGGCAGGCCTATTTTAAGGAAGTCCCTGAAGCTCGCTTCATAGCCGTGTTCTCTAAGCATGCCCATTGAAACAATATTGGCCGAGGCGCCGATAGGCGTGATGTTTCCGCCCAATGTAGCGCCTATCAAAAGCCCGAACAAGAATAATTCCGGCCTCGCGCCCATGTCCTGCGCCAGGATATTCGCAACAGGTATCATTGCCACGACATACGGGATATTATCCACGAATGCGGAAAACAAGACCGAGGCCCACACGATCAATGTAAATGCGAGAAATATATTGCCTCCTGTTACATTGGAAATAAAATCTGCGATGTCCTCCAGTATGCCTATATGCGAAAGCGTCCCTATAAGGATAAATACACCTATCAAAAAAAAGAATGTCCGCCAGTCTATGTTTTTTACAAGAGAAAACCTTTCCCTCGCAAAGATCCTGTGCCACAGAAGGCCTGCCCCGCCAAAGGATAGACATATAAGCGCGATCGTGTAATAAGGCTTGTCTTTGATAAAACTTGTGGCAGCGAGACTAAAGATCATAAGAAGCATTAAAACGCTCGGGACCCATGTCTTGACCCTGACCTCTTCCATCTTCTGCACGCCCTGCCTGAACTTTTTGAAAATGAGATATAACACTGCGAACGATGCAATAGCGCCTATCTCTACTGCAAATGCTATGCCCGGCCTGCCTTTCATCCAGAAAAAATCCATGAAGTTCATCCTGTGAGAGGCAGCGAGTATTATGCTGGGCGAATCACCTATCATGGTGGCTGAGCCCTGCAGGTTTGAGCTTATGGCTATGCCTATCAGAAACGGGATCGGATTTACCTTTAATTTTTTAGCGACCTCAAAGGCAATGGGTGCCACGATAAGCACTGTTGCGACATTCTCTGTAAAACTGGATATAAAACCGGAAAGCGCGCACATAAGCAAAAGCGCCATGCCAACGCTTTTAGACCTATCCACGAGCCGTACCGCAAGAAACGCCGGGACATTGGAGTAGATAAATAATCCCGAAAGGATCATGGTGCCGAGAAATACGCCCAGCACATTAAAGTTTATGCTCAAAAACGCCTCTTTTACGCCAATGGCTGTGGAGGCCATGATTAAAAAGACCCCGCTAAAGAGCACTATCAATGGATTGACCTTGCGATTGAATAGAACTATAGCAGCGTAGGTAATGAGAAATACTGTGACGACAAAAATCTTCATGCCCTGACCCTCTTCAGAAAATACGTAAGCCTTTCTAATTCCATAGAAAGGTCGATGTTCAAAAGCTCCACGCCCGTTGGCACCTTAGGCCTTGCAGGCGCAAAATTCAATATGGCCTTGATGCCTGAGGAAACCAGCCTATCGATGATCTCCCTCGCTGCTTCCTGCGGGACTGCTACTATTGCCATACCTATCTTGCTGGATTTTATCACCTTTTTTAGATCTTCTATATCTCTTATCCTTATCCCCTGTTTTACCTTTCCTATCTTTCTTGTATCATTATCAAAGGCATGCTTTATATTAAACCCCTGGCCCTTGAATCCTTTGTAGGCCAGTAATGCCGAGCCCAGATTCCCTGCGCCGACAAGCGCCACATCCCAGTCCTTGTCTACGCCAAGGATCTTTTTGAGTTCTCTTTTTAAATCCTCTACAGGATAACCGCAGCCAGGCCTGCCGAATTGACCAAAATACGCAAGGTCTTTCCTGATCTGGCTAGCGCTGCATTCTGTAAAATCAGATAATTCTTGTGAGGATATCAGGGCAGCATCTTTCAATGACAAAAGGGCCCTGTAATAAATGGAAAGCCTTGTAATACTGGATGAGGGGATCTGCATCTTAAATGAGTCCGCCCAGGCGGACGAATCAAACCCAGCACTAATTTTTAGTATTAAAAATTAGTGCTGGGTCTTTGCCATTTATGCTACGGATTCTACACTTACGACCTCTGGGCAATCCCTTTTTAATGCCTTTTCAACGCCTTCTTTCAGGGTCATCGAGGCCATGGGGCATCCGCCGCATGCGCCTTTTAATCTGACCTTTACTACGCCGTCTTTGACATCCACCAGCTCTATGTCCCCGCCGTCCCTCTGAAGAAATGGCCTTATCTTCTCTATTGCCTTCTCGATCTTCTCGCGCATAAACACCCCTTTCTCAA
>JABMRA010000069.1 GCA_013202925.1 Candidatus Omnitrophota bacterium
CGCCTAGGCGGATGTCAAGCATTTTAAGGAGGGAGATGAAGCGCATACATTTTATAGGAATAGGGGGGGCAGGCATGAGCGGCCTTGCAGAGGTGTTTCACTGCACGGGCTACATGGTGCAGGGCTCTGACATCAAAAAGACAAAGGTCACGGACCGGCTGGAGCAGGCCGGCATCCGCGTGGAGGAGTCGCACTTTGCCAAAAATATCGACGGCGCTGACTATGTGGTCTATTCCTCCTGCATAACCGAGGAGAACGCGGAACTTAAAGAGGCGAGACAGAGGCGCGTCCCTGTACTGCGGCGCATCGAGGCATTGAACATGCTCATGGGCGACAAAGATCTGGTGGCGGTTTCAGGCGCGCACGGAAAGACCACTACATCTTCACTCATCGCGTATCTATTGATCAAGGCAGGCATGGACCCGACTGTATTTATAGGCGCAGACGTAGCTTTTCTCGACGGGAACGCGCGTTACGGCCGGAGCAACATCGTCGTGACAGAGGCAGACGAGTCAGACGGCTCGTTTCTTTTCCTAAGACCTCTGTACAGTGTGAGCACCAACATCGACAGAGAGCATATGGATTATTTTTCAACAATGGACAATGTCATGGCAGCGTATAAAAAGTTTACAGAAAATACAAAGGAGGGTGGATGCGCCTTTGTGTGCGCGGATGATGCCAATCTGAACGAGATCGCAAAAAACAGCTCCAGGCGGATTGCCAGATATGGCATTTCAAAGGATGCGGAGATCAGGGCAGAGCGGATCGATCTAATGGGCATGGATGGCTGCGCGTTTGACCTGGTATTTAAAGGTAAGGCGCTGGGCAGGATCAAGATCTCGCTGATAGGCATGCATAACATCTTAAACGCCCTCGCTGCAATAGGCGTTGCAATGGACATGGGCGTGGATTTTTCTACAATAAAAAAATCAATAGCTGATTTCAAAGGCGCTGACAGGCGTTTTATCGTGACCGAGCTCCACTCAGACATCCTTGTTATTGACGACTACGCGCATCACCCCACTGAAATAAAAGCGACCCTTAAGGCCCTCGAGGACTCAGGCAAACGCATCATAGCCGTGTTTCAGCCGCACCGTTACTCCAGGACCAAATATCTAAAGGAGCAGTTCGGCAAATGCTTTGACCTGGCAGACCACCTCGTGATCACGGATATATATTCTGCCCATGAAGTGCCGATCGACGGCGTAAGCGCTAGAGACATCTGTGAGAGCGCAAAAAAATGCGGCCACAAGGATGTCCATTTTGTATCAAGGGATGATATAATAAAACATCTTACCGATGTCGTGAGGCCGGGCGATGCAGTGTTTATCCTTGGCGCGGGCGACATAGGGGAACTGCCGCAGACGATTGCAAAGACGCTGGGGGAGATAAAAAAACAATGAGCGCCAGACGTAATCTCTCGGACTATACAAGTCTGAAAATAGGCGGGCCTGTGTTTCGCTGGCTGGAGCCGGAAACCCCCGACGATATCCTGCAGGCCATTTCAATTGCAGAAAAGGCGAAAAAAGGCCTGGCAGTAATCGGCAAAGGCACCAATATCCTGGCGCAGGACAAAGGCTTTGACGGCGTGCTCGTAAAGCTCGGCAAAAGCTTTGATTATATAGAAAAGGACGAAGAGGGCGTGGTCAGGGTGGGTGCAGCCACGCCTATTTCCCGGCTCGTAAAAAAATGCGCTGAATGGGGCATTGGCGGTTGCGAATTTCTCGCAGGCATCCCTGGCTCTTTTGGAGGGGCATTGTTCATGAATGCCGGGGTACGCGACGCCTGTGATGCGGAAAAATCCAGGGAGATCAAGGATATCGTGCTTGACGTGGATGTCTGGGATCTGCGCGACAGAAAGAGAAGGACCCTGAACCGCGCGGACATCGATTTTTCATACCGCTCATCCGGCCTGGACGGCAAATGCATCATCAGTGCCAGGATCAGGCTGCAAAAGGCGCAGGAGAGCGCTATTATTAAAGGTATAGATTCGTATATGGAAAAGCGGAAGTGGATGCAAAAATTAAAATCCCCATCCGCAGGCAGTGTCTTTAAAAACCCGGACAGCGCAGATTCCGCCGGCATGCTGATCGAAAAATGCGGCCTAAAAGGCAGGCGCATCGGAGGTGCGGAGATCTCCGCACTGCATGCGAATTTCATCGCGAACACAGGCAGCGCATCCTCAAAAGACGTGCTGGACCTGATAGAACTGGCAAAGAAAACCGTGAAGCAGAAGTTCAACATAGACCTGGAGCTGGAACTAAAACTTCTTTAAGTTTGCATCCGCCGTGGCGGATGTAAACCCTGGCGGATCTGAGCTATGACTAAATCAAAGAGAGTCGGCGTATTAATGGGCGGGCCTTCGTGCGAGAGGGACATATCTATGAAGTCAGGCATGACGGTCTGTCGCGCATTGAAGGATAAAGGAATCAATGCCGTGCCTGTGGAACTGGAAAAAAGCCCGACAATAAATGGGTATGCTGAAAAGGCCAGGCAGAAGATCCGTTCGTCCCGGATAGACGTTGCATTCATAGCGCTCCACGGTAAATTCGGAGAGGACGGCAGCATCCATGCGCTTTTAGAAGAGATGAATATACCTTATACAGGCAGCAGGGTGAAGGCTTCGCGCCTGGGCATGGACAAGATCAGCTCAAGGGGCATCTTCAAATCAAGCAAGATCCCTGTGCCGCGGTCCATAGTACTAAATAAAGCTGACCTTGACAAGGCCCATGATAGCCATGTATATTTTAGAGAACTGGGGTCGTCCCTTGTGATAAAGCCTTCGGACGAGGGTTCGAGTATAGGATTGTCAATAATAGACAATGAAGGCGATTTCGCCAAGGCCATCGACAGCGCGTTCAAATACAGCGACAGCGTTATCATTGAAGAATATGTGCGGGGCCGCGAGATCACTGTCGGGATACTTGAAGACCGGGCCTTGCCCATTGTGGAGATCGTACCAAAGAAAAGGTTTTTTGATTTTGAGGCAAAGTACGAAAAAGCGAGCCTTACTGAATACAGGGTGCCTGCTGAGATTGACAGGGAAACATATCTTGCATGCCAGAAGACAGGCCTTCTGGCGCACCATGCACTCGGCGCCCGCTTTTTTTCTCGCGTTGATATGATATTGAGCGAAAACAAGATCCCCGTCGTGCTCGAGGTGAATACCATCCCGGGCCTTACTGAAACGAGCCTACTCCCAAGGGCAGCGCAGGCAGCAGGCGTTGATTTTAGAGAACTCGTTCTAAAAATACTGGAGTCGTCATTATGGTAAAATTGAAAAAACAAAAAGTCCGCACCAAAAAAAGAATAACATTTTCGCAGAAGCCAAAGATCCGGCTCAAGGGCATTGCGAAGTTTTTACTGCTCGTACTGGCGATCGCCGCAGTCGCCACCGGCCTTGCAGGGCTCAAATATATGTTCGTGGATTCCGACTACTTCATGATCAAAGGCGTGGACGTGAAGCTTTACGACGAATCCGGCTCTTTAAGGGAGATCTTCCTGAACGAGATAGACGGAGAGGAGATCAAGGGCACCAACATATTCATGGTGGACTTGAATACATTGAAGGAAAAGCTGGAGGCCAGCCATTCGGAGTACAAGGACGTCGTTGTGCGGCGACTCCTGCCGAACAAGGTGATCGTGAAGGCAGGCCTGCGCAAGGCCGTTGCGCAGATACGTTCGGACAGATATTATTTTGTGGACAGGGAAGGGGTGCTCCTGCCGGATGTAAAGAATTTTCCCGACGCAAACCTCCCCATTATTATCGGCATGGGCGTGAACCTTGCCAGGGTCCAGGCATCCGGAATCAGCGATTTTGAGAAGGACAATCTCGACAAGGCCCTGCGCCTGATAAACGAGATGCAGGCCATTGACGAATTGTCAGGACAGACATTGAAGGTAGTGGACATAACCGATCCCGGCAATCTGACGTTTTCCTTCGAAGGCACCAACGTAGAGATAAAAATAGGAAATAGCGATTTTAGCAAAAGACTCAATGTCCTGACAACGCTGCTCGACCAGCTCGGCCAGGATATCAACGAATTCAAGTACATCGATTTGCGCTTCGAGGACCCGATTGTGGGCCCTCGCTAAGAATGCTTTACATTTTTGACAACGTTAAAAGTGTAAAGCATTTGGCGGTGAGTAAGGTGATTTATGCATAGGGATATCATTTGCGGTCTGGACATAGGCGCGTCTTCAATAAGGGCATTGGTTGTACAGCCGCTGCCGGCGCAGGAGCGGATCCTGGCCTTTTCCGAATCCCCGACAAAAGGATTCTCAAGGGGCGTGGTCACGAATCTCAGCCTGCTCTCAGACGCTGTAGAGGATGCAGTGTCAAAGGCAGAGGCCAAGGCACGCTGCAAGGTGAGAAAGGTGATAACCAATGTCTCCGGCGTGCATATAAGAACGTTCAAAAGCCGAGGGTCTGTGCATATCTCAGACAGGCCGAGCGAGATAACCGAAAGGGATATCAAGCGCTGCATTGAATCAGCGAAGCTTATAGCCATGTCTCTCGACCGGGAGGTGCTTCATCTGATACCGGAGCGTTTTTACATTGACGACAAGATCAGGATAGATGATCCGCTGGGATTGTTCGGCTCCAAACTCGACATTGATTTAAATATTATCACCTCCCTCGTCAGCATCCTGCAGAATCTTACAAAGGCCATTAATCTGGCAGGCTATGAGGTAGAGGACGTGGTTGTCTCAGGTGCAGCAACGGCATTGGCTGTCTTTGATCAGAAGGAATTGGAGGAGGGCGTGGTAGTCATTGATGTAGGCAAGGACGTTACAGAGGCCGCATTGTTCATGGACGGAAAATTGCAGGATTGTTTTTATTTTCCATTCGGCAGTGACGATCTCACGCAGGTCTTGCAGGATAGTTTAAGGATAATGTTTAAAGAGGCAGAGGATCTGCGCATAAAACACGGCATTGTTACCAAAGAGGGGCAGGATATGCACGGTGACAGTCAGATCCTGATCCCCAGTTTAAAAAATAGACCGGGTTCCGGCTATGGAAATACTCAGTCTGTTCTAGATGGAACGGGGGGAAACTGGGTAGATCCTGAATCGATAGATGCCGGGGCCCGGACTTCTAAAGGCAGGGCCGGGGTTATTTCAAGGCGCGAGATATCCAATCTATTGTTCCCAAAGGTGGAAGAGATCATGCAGGGCGTCTATAAAAAGATAGAGCCGTTTTTAAAACACGGGAAAAAATTGCCGCATGTATGTGTGGCGGGCGGCCCGTCGCAGATGGATGGATTTGTGGAGTCAATAGAAGAGATCTTCGGCGTGCCTGTGGACATGGCCAGGATCCGCAACGCAAAGGATCTTAAAGGCACTGGTTTTGCGTGCTCGCTGGGGCTGGCCAGATACGAGGCGCAAAAACGCGCGGAAAAGGGTCATCGATATATCTCTGAGTCGAACAACATTGTGGCCAGGATTATATCAAAGGCCCAGTCCTTACTATCCGACTATTTTTAGGAGGGGCAGGTTATGATAGGAATAATTGGCGCAGGAAACATGGGCAAGGCCATTGCGCAGGGCATGGGCCAGCGCGTTCTCATAAGCGATGCAGATCCGCGGAAATTACGTTCTGCGAGAAACAGGCGCTGTGTAGCGGTCAGGGGCAATATTGACTTGACTAAACGCTCAAATGTCGTTATCCTTGCTGTTAAGCCGCGGCATATATTAAAGGTATTAAAGGAGATAAAGCCGTATGTTAAAAGCAGGCTCATTATCTCAATAGCCGCCGGCGTGGAGACGCGGCGCATAGAAAAGATGCTGGGCAGGGCGAGGGTCATCAGGGTAATGCCCAACATGCCCCTTATGGCAGGAAAAGGCATTTCCGCAGTCGCCAAGGGCAGATTTAGCCAAAAGAAGGATCTCGCTGTTGCGCAACGGATTTTTTCAAAACGCGGCGAGGTCGTAAGGGTCAAAGAAGATCTTATGGACGCTGTTACTGCTGTGAGCGGCAGCGGCCCTGCATATTATTTTTTATTTACGGATTTGCTGGAAAAGGCAGCCCGGGCGTGCGGCCTGAAAAAAGGCCTTGCAGAGAAGCTGGCGCTGGCCACCTTCATAGGCGCAGCAGCGTCGGCAGACGCCGCGAATATCTCCATGCAGGTCCTTGTCAAAAAGGTCGCCTCAAAGGGAGGCACCACTGAAGCAGCACTAAAGATATTTAAACAAAAGGGCCTTGAGCGTATTATAAAACAGGCAGTCCAGGCAGCGCTCAAAAGGTCCCGCTGCCTGAAAAATGCTTTACATTTCAGTCCTGGACTAAATGGGAAAGCATTTTAGAGGAGGGGAAATGGCTAAAATCGGAATCATCGGCGGAAGCGGATTGTATCAGATAGATGGGATAACGCAGGTAAAAGAGGTTACACTCAGCACCCCGTTTGGCGATCCATCCGACAAATACATTACCGGCAAACTGGAAGGCGCGGACGTTGCGTTTTTGCCAAGGCATGGCAGAGGCCACAGGATATTGCCGACAGAATTGAATTACAGAGCGAATATATACGGGATGAAAAAACTCGGCGTCGAGCAGATTGTATCCATGTCAGCGGTCGGCAGCTTCAAACAAGAGCTAAAGCCTCTCGACATAGTGCTTCCTGACCAGTTCGTTGACAGGACCAACCAGGCGCGCAAGACCACATTTTTCGGGGAAGGCATAGCCGCGCATATCAGTTTTGCCGAACCGGTCTGCGCGGATCTGCGAAAGGTGATCTACAGCGCAGGCAAGGACCTGGACGTTAAAATGCACGACAAAGGTACATACGTCAATATGGAAGGCCCTGCGTTTTCCACAAAGGCAGAGTCGCTCCTGTACAAAAGTTGGGGCATGGATATTATAGGTATGACCAATATGCCCGAGGCCCGCCTCGCCCGCGAGGCAGAGATGTGCTTTGCCACAGTCGCGTTCATCACGGACTACGACTGCTGGCACGGGGAGGCGGTCACTATTGACATGGTCATAGCAAATCTTACGAAAAACGTCGAGACCGCGAAACAACTGATCAAAAAGGTCGTGCCCATGCTTTCAGGCAAAAGAAATTGCGATTGTAAATCTGCCCTGAAACATGCTATTATAACTGACAAAAAACTGATACCCGAAAAGAAGAAGAAGGACCTGGACATAATAATAGGGAAGTATATTAATTGAGGCTTAAAGCTTATAACTTACAGCTGAATGGATATGGATTATAAAAATACGCTGAATTTGCCGAAGACAAGTTTTCCGATGAAGGGGAACCTGCCTGTCAAGGAGCCGCAGATCCTTGCAGAGTGGGAGAAGCAGGACCTCTACGCAAAAATCCGCCAGAAACGCAGAGGCGCGCCGAAATACGTGCTCCACGACGGCCCGCCCTATGCAAACGGCAGCATACACATCGGCCACGCCCTGAACAAGACCCTAAAGGATATCGTCGTAAAATTCAAGACAATGCAGGGTTTTGACTCGCCGTACGTGCCTGGATGGGATTGCCACGGCATGCCGATCGAACACCAGCTGTTCAAACAGATAAAAAAGACAAAACACGATGTGGATCAGAGGGAGTTCAGGAAGATGGCGCATGAGTTTGCAATGAAATTCGTGGGCGTGCAGAGAGATGAATTCAAACGGCTGGCTGTCTTTGGGGACTGGGACAGGCCGTACCTGACCCTGAATCCGGAATACGAGAAAGAGGTGGTGGCCAGCTTCAACAATCTTGCAAGGGAAGGATTCATCTATCGCGGGCTGAAGCCGATCAACTGGTGCGCCAGGTGCGAGACCGCGCTTGCAGAGGCAGAGGTGGAATACGAGGACCGTCTTTCACCGTCGATATACGTGAAGTTTAATGCCGGCGCTCGGACCTTTTTAGTCTGGACCACAACGCCATGGACGCTCGTTTCAAATGTTGCAGTCGCGGTGCATCCGGATCTAACATACGCAGAGTTCAAGACAGACAAAGGCGAAACATTTATTTTTGCAAACGACCTCCTGCCCAAGATGGAAGAAAAAATAGGCCTTAAAGGCAAGGTTGTCAAAAAAATAAAAGGCAAATCCTTTGAAGGCCAGACCGCGAGGCATCCGTTTTTGAATCGCGACGCAAAACTGGTCCTGGCCGACTTTGTCTCAAGCGAAGAAGGGACCGGCTGTGTGCATATCGCGCCGGGCCATGGCCAGGAGGACTATGATGTCGGCCTGAAATACAAACTCCCTGTGATCATGCCGGTCGACGAAAAGGGAAAATTTCTGAAATCAAAGGATTACGAGGTGCCCGAGTCCATAACAGGCAAAAATATATTCGACGCAAATAAAATAATCCTTAAGATCCTTGACGAGAAAAACGAGCTTTTATTTTCCGAGGAGACGACCCATTCATACCCGCACTGTTGGAGGTGTAAAGAGCCGCTTTTATTCCGCGCCACCAGACAGTGGTTCGTGAGCGTGGATAAAAATAATCTTCGCTCAAAGACCCTGCAGGAAATCAAAAAAATAAAATGGGTCCCTGCCATAGGCGAGAAACGTATCTCCAGTATGGTGGAGCTCAGGCCTGACTGGTGCCTTTCCAGGCAGCGCTACTGGGGCGTGCCGATACCTATACTATATTGCTCCTCCTGCGACAAAGAAATAATAGATGAAAAGGTGATGAAAAAGATAGAGGAGATCTTTGGAAAAGAAGGGTCTGATGCGTGGTTTTTGAAACAGGCATCGGATTTCCTCCCGGCTGGTTTTAAATGCCCGGTATGCGGTAAAGGCGCCGGCGCCACCACATTCAAAAAAGAGACAGACATCCTGGACGTATGGTTTGAATCAGGCGCAAGCCACCAGGGCGTCCTGAAGATCCAGAAGGACCTGGGTTTTCCGGCAGACCTGTATCTGGAAGGAAGTGACCAGCACCGCGGCTGGTTCCAGACGTCTCTTTTGATCGGCATGGGCGTGGCA
>JABMRA010000070.1 GCA_013202925.1 Candidatus Omnitrophota bacterium
AGAGAAAATGTTCCTTGAAAATCAGCAGGCTTTCGTTTATAATATACATACAAGAAGGGGGTAGACCTATGTGGGGCGGTATCAATAGAAGAAAGTTTCCAAGGGCAGAATATCCGTGCAAGATCACAGTGAAGAGAAAGGACCATCCTGACAGCCTGACAGCGCAGACCGAAAACATAGGCATTGGCGGCATATGCGCAATGCTTCCCAAGGACCTCGGGATATTCGCGCCTGTTGAAATACAACTGGACCTGCTGGACAAAAAGCCCGTCATGGAGTGCGACGGCGCTATCGTATGGGTGGTAGGGAAGAAACAGGATAAAAGCGCAACGTTCGACACAGGCGTAGAATTTACGAATCTAAAACGCTCGGACGCGGACAGGATAAACGCCATAGTGGACAAGATCCTCAAGGAGGACGATCAATAATGCTGGAGAAAAGAGATTCCGAAAGGCTGCCATTTTCCCATTCAGTGCGCTACCAGCAAAAGGGTTCGCAGGTATTCGCCAATTCAATCGGCCGGGACATCAGCAATACCGGCATCGGCTTTACCGCGGACGAATTCTTTCCCATATCCACAGACCTCATATTTGAGCTCAGGCACCCAAAGACCCAGGATTTCGTAAAGGCCGTAGGGAGGGTCGTCTGGATCTCGGTTCAACCTCATTCTGAAAAATTTTCGGTCGGCGCCAGATTCATCGGCCCGCCAATCACCCTTTAAAAATCCAATACATTCCACGGCAAGGCTTACATCCGGACGCGGCGCGGCCTGCCTTGACAAACGCCCTATCAGCGTGTATACTTTCTAACACTATGGCTGAAATAAAAAAGAGACACAATGTAAACAAGATCTTCGCCTTGCTGAAGGTGCTCAATAAGGACAAGCGCTACGACCCGGAGTCCTATTCCTTTGTCATGGCCTCGCTGGATTTTACCACCAGGAGGATGAAAAGAAGGGGCCACGTATCCGGAATGGAGCTGTTGGAAGGGATAAAGGACCATGCGCTTGAACAATTCGGGCCAATGGCAATGAGCGTCCTGGCGCACTGGGGCATAAAGACAACTAACGACCTTGGCGAAATAGTGTTCAACATGATAGACGCGGGCGTGCTTGGAAAGACCGAACAGGATTCAAAAGAAGAATTCAACAACAGATTCGACTTCAAGACCGCTTTTGGCAGGGGCTGCAAGTATACCATCCGCTGATTTCCTCGTTTTTCCGTTCATCTTGAATTTTTGTCAAAATTTTCCTTGAATTCCCTTTGAGATTGTATTAAAATGTCATCGTGATGAGGAAGCCTTTAGCCATTTTATTTTTTCTCCTTCTATCCTGCGCTGTCTGCGCCTTTTCCGAAGAAATAGAGATAGATTCCAGGGTCATAAGCGTAGACCCCGAGTTTGAATTTTTTATAATCAGCTCCGGCGAGACCGCTGGCATCGAGATAGGGGACGGCCTTATTGTGCACAGGCACGGCGAGAAGGTCGCGGAGGCATATATAATAGAGGTCAGGCCTGCCGTCTCCGCTGCGGAAATAATCGACATAGAAGAAGATGAGGTTATCCAGGAAGGCGACAGCATACTGATCGTCAAAAAGACAAGGCCCTCTTTCGCGGCAGGGAAAAAATCTAAATGGGCGGCCCTTGGAGCGCCAGGCCTTGCTGCGTCAACAGACATGACCATAGAGGCAGCAGCGGAAGCTGAATATTCATATATCGCCGGGCCGTCGATCCTTGAAAAAGGGGATGTGGCGAGCATAAGGATAGACGCTGATCCCGATACGGTATTCGCCTACATCAGGCTGGTATTAAAAGAAAACGGCTATTCGATCACCTCTTCCAGCAGGGCAACAGGGACCATGCTCGCGACCAAACCAATAGAACTATCGCTGCTGAAAGAACTGCTCGCGGACGCGTTCGCGGCAATAGACCACAACCTCGTGGTGTCGCTCGACGTAAAAGAAGAAGACGATTATTCTAAATTAATGGTCTCGTCGTTCAAGGAGCATTCTCAAAAAGGAAAACACGTAAAGAGCGCCGTGACCAGGTATTCAAAATACTACAATGAACTGCTTGAGCTGGCCTCGATGATCAAAGAGCGTTCAGAATATTGAAGAAGACAAAGCGCGGCAAGGCCAAGGCCTTACTGAAGATCTACAAGCTGTTATACGAAAGATTCGGCCCAAGACACTGGTGGCCCGGCGATACAAGATTAGAAATAATCATCGGCGCGATATTAACGCAGAATACGGCGTGGGCGAACGTTGAAAAGGCGATCGCAAATTTAAAGAACGCCCGCCTTTTAAAAGTAAAAGGCCTCAGCCGGGTCCCGAAAAAACGCCTTGCCGGATTAATAAGGCCGGCTGGTTATTACAACATAAAGTCGCAAAGGATAAAGAACTTTTTAGGGTTTTTGAATACGGCCTACGGCGGGGACATAAAAAGGATGCTCTCGACGGAAACGCGCAGGTTGAGGACAGAGCTCCTTGAGGTAAAAGGCATAGGGCCTGAGACAGCGGACAGCATTCTTTTATACGCCGGTGAAAAGCCCGCGTTTGTAGTAGACGCCTATACCAAAAGGATATTTTCAAGGCACGGATTTATACAGGGAGACGCCTCTTACGAGGCAGTCCAGGCGATTTTTTTAAGCAATCTGCCGAAAGACGTAAGGTTATTCAACGAATTCCATGCCCTGATAGTAGAGCTGGGCAAGGAATTATGTAAGTCAAAAAAACCATTGTGCAACAAGTGCCCGATACGGAGGATAAGAAATGCCTGAAGAACAAGAAAAAAAAGAAGAACAAAAGAAAGAAGGACCTAAAAAAGAAGAGGTAGTGTTGGAGCCGGCCAAGAAGGAAGAGCCGAAGAAAGATATAGCTCCGCAAAAACCAGCTGAGGCGCCGGCGCCTTCCACGCCAGCGCCAGCCGCGCCTATTGCCGCAGCCCCTGCTACACCGGCTCCTGTTGCGCCAGCTGCTGCTCCTGCTCCGGCGCAGCCAAAAAAAGAAGCGCCAAAACAGCCGCCGCAGAAAAAAGAACCAACGGTAGTCGAGAAACCCGACAACTGCATGAAATGCAACAAGCGGCTCCAGAGAAAGACCTGGTATTACAGGAATGGCGGGTACTATTGCAGTAAAAGATGCTGGAAACTGGCCACGGAAAAAAAGACAGAAAAGAATCAGGCCTGAACCTATGATAGAAGAACGCCGTAAACATCTAAGGGTAAAGAAGCAGCTGCCGCTCAAGATCGCGGATAATGCATTTGATATAATCACAGAGACGACAGATATCAGCTCCTCAGGGATATATTGCCGCGTCACCAGGCTCCTGCCGATAATGTCGAAGATAGAGGTGGTGCTGATCGTCCCTACGAAGGCCAACGGTAAGCAGACCCGGAAGATAAAATGTAAAGGTGTCGTAGTAAGGACAGAGCCCCTTATATTAAAGGATGCGGATAAGGCGCATTACAATACAGCGATCTTCTTTACGGATATATCCAAAAAAGACCAGAAGATAATAGAATCATATGTCGGCCATGGAGGCATGGGCGAAGACATGCACGAAGAAGAGAGCATGGAAGTAAGCAACTAACTACTATGTATGGGCAAGGCGAAAAGGCCTTATAGTGTAAAATTAGTCATTGGAATGCTGGCGAAAAACAAAAAACTCTTCGATTCGGTCGAGGAGTTTTTTGTTAATGAGTTCGGCCGGATAGACTACCGAAGCCCTGTGCTCCTGTTCGATCACACGGATTACTATAAAAAGGAGATGGGGAGCCAGCTAAAAAGAATATTCATCTCTTTCAAGAAGCTCATCTCCCCTGAACGCATAGCAAAGATAAAACTCGCCACAAACTCCATTGAAGAAAAATTCGCAAGGCGTAAAAATAAAGGCAGCGCGGCAAATAGACAGATAAACATCGACCCCGGATACATATCGGACTCTAAGCTCGTCCTTGCCACCACAAAGGACTATTTTCACAGGATATACCTGAATAAAGGTATCTTTGCAGAGGTGACCCTGACGTGGAAAAAGGGTAGTTTCCGGCCTTTTGAATGGACCTATCCTGACTACAAGACCAGCGAGTATATAGACATCCTGAACCGCATACGAAACACCTACATGAAACAGCGTTAAGTTTACACTTTTTGCTTTACATCCGCCTAGGCGGATGTAAAGCATTTGGTAGGAGAGGCAGGGCGCCATGGGGCATAATAAAAAGGGATATTCCAGGCAAAAGCACCGGCTCGCCGTAATAAACATACTCCTGTCGCCTGCCATACTGGCCCTGTTCATTCTATTGGGCATACCGACCTACATAAAAGACCTGGCATCTCTTGCGTCTCCTAACAATTACGTCAACCTGCTGGCCTTTTCCGCGCTCATGGGCGCCCTGTATTATATAGTAACGCTGCCCCTGGGCTATTATTCTGATTTTGTCGTCGAGCACAGATACGCTCTTTCAAACCAGACGCTCGCGGCATGGATAAAGAAAGAGGCCAAAAAAGGCCTTGTCTCCTTTGTCATAAGCGTCCCGCTGATACTTTCCCTTTACGCGTTTCTGAGGTACTACCCTATGTACTGGTGGCTTCTTATGGCAACGCTATGCTTCTCTGTGTCCATAGTTGTGTCAAAGTTCGCGCCTATCCTGATCGTGCCGCTCTTCTACAAATATTCGCCAATAAAAAATAAGGCCCTGAAGGACAGGCTGGTAAAGCTCGCCTCGAGAGTGGGGTTCAGGACAGAAGGGGTATATGAGATCAATATAAGCAAGGACACAAAAAAGGCAAACGCCGCAGTGCTCGGCCTCGGGAGGCAGAAAAGGATAGTGCTCTGCGATACGCTCCTTGAAAACTTCAGCGAGGACGAGATAATGTCTGTCATGGGGCACGAGCTTGGACATCACAAACTGAGGCATACCCTTAAGCTGATCTTATTCGGCGGCGCCTCCACACTCCTGATATTTTTCCTTGCGAACACCGCCTTTATTAGATTACACGGCATAGTCGGATACAGGCTCTGGTACGATTTTGACTCTATTGTATTGATATATGCGATAATCTCTGCTGTAAACATACTGGTATTGCCCGCGCACAACGCATTTTCAAGACGGCTGGAGGCATCGGCAGATGAATTTACATTGAAGATCACGAACGACAGGCAGTCATTCATACAGACAATGAAAAAACTGGCGGACCAGAACCTGGCAGACCCTGAACCAGGAAGGTTTTACGAGATGATGCTCTACAGCCATCCGCCCATATCAAGGAGGGTAGCCTTTGCAGAAGACTTCAACAGAGAAAAGTAAGGTATACTTCAAGAGGATCAGCGACTGGACGTCCGTAGAAACAATAAGCGAGGCCCTCACGTCTCTATGGCAGCGGATGGAGACCGAGGATTTTATAAAAAAGGGTGAGTTCGCGGCAATAAAACTGACTTTTGGCGAAGAAGGGACGTCAGGATATATAAAGGCAGGATGGATCCTGAAGCTCGTAGAGGCCCTAAAGCAAAAAACAGAAAACCTCTACATCCTCGAGACCAACACCCTCTACAGAGAAAAACGCTCTAATGCCGTAGGCCATCTCCACGTCGCGCATTCGCACGGCTACGACATACAAACCGTGGGTATACCTATAATAATAGGCGACGGGCTCCATGGCCGGGACAGCCAGAACGTGCAGATCCGCGGCGAGCATTTTGAAGGCGTCAAGCTTGCAAAGGCAGTCTGCGAAACCGACGCTATTATTTCCCTTTCTCACGTAACAGGCCACATGCAGACTGGCTTTGCCGCCAGCCTAAAAAACCTGGGCATGGGGTGCGCTGCCCGCGCAGGCAAGCTCATGCAGCATTCCAAGACGCTGCCCGAGGTAACCGTCGAGAAATGCGTTGGCTGCGGCGAATGCATGAAGATATGTCCCGCGAATGCCATAGGCATCAAAAAGAAAAAGGCCATACTGGTGAAGGAGAGGTGTATTGGCTGCGGCGAATGCACGGTGGTCTGCCGCGCTGACGCCATCCAGATAAAATATGACGAAAACGTTGTAAAGATGCAGCAAAAAATGGTAGAATATGCTTTAGGCGTAAAGCGCGCGGTGGGCTCCAGGATCGCGTGCGTGAATTTCTTGTGCAACGTGACAAAGAACTGCGACTGCATGTCAAAGGCAGAAACGCCTCTTGTGCCTGATGTGGGCATGATCGGCGGGTTTGATCCGGTCGCGGTTGACAAGGCATCGCTGGATATAATAGGGGTGGATACGTTCAAAAAGGCCTTTCCCGAAGTAGACCCCCTGACACAGATCCAGCACGCCGAAAAAATAAAGTTGGGCTCAGGTCAATACGAACTCATAGAGGTATAAGGTATGTATCTTGCGTACACCGTAACGCTGGCAATACTGATACTTATACTGATATTTCTCTGGAAGGAAGAAAGAAGGTTCAGGAAAGGCATGCCCCGCGGCCTGGCCAGCAAATACTGGATCCTGAGAGAGAGAAGAAGATTCGTCAGGTTCGACAAGGAAATAAAAATAAACTACACCCTCCGGCAGGACACGCCCAAATTACACACCTCAAAGACAGCAAATATATCCAGAAAAGGGCTGTGCCTCCTGACCTATGAAAAATTAAAACACAAAACCTACCTGGACCTCGAATTAGAGGTGCCTGGTTTTTCAAAACCTGTAACATCAACAGGGCAGGTTGCCTGGATCAAGGAACTAAAATCTCATGATTCGCAGGGCAGGCGCTTGTTTTACGTCGGCATCCGATTCTTAAAGATAAACCCTGAATCCGAGGCCATGCTCCTGACGCATCTAAACACATTACCGCCACGTTGACTGTGGACATCTCCTATGATCATTACGATATTGGGCTCAGGCACAGGGATTCCTTCCATTCGCAGAAACCCGCCGTGCGTCTCAATGAAACTAGGCGCTAAAAACGCTATTTTCGACAGCGGCCCCGGCACCTTAAAAAACCTCCTGCAGCTCAATGTGGATTTTCTCAATCTGGACCTTATCTTTTATACGCACCTGCATCTGGATCATGTCTCTGAACTCGCGGCAATACTCTTTGCGACGAAGATCCCGCCTACAATAAGGCAAAGGCCCCTTAGTGTATACGGGCCTGCCGGCCTGAAAGATTACTATGAAAATATGCGCCGGCTCTACAAAGAGACCGTATATACCGACGCGTACACGCTGAATATCGAAGAAATGGAAAATAAAAAAATCGAAATGGAGGGTTTCGAGATATCCACCAGGACCATGGAGCATCACGGCGGCAGCATGGGTTACAGGATAGCGACGCCCGGAGGAAATCTAGCGGTGTATTCGGGTGATACGGATTATTGTGACGCGCTTGTAGAGTTTGCGAAAGACGCGGATCTGCTTATGCTGGACTGCTCGTTTCCGGACGAGATGAAGATGAAGGGACACCTAAGCCCCAAAGACGCAGGCAGGGTGGCCCGCGAATCAAACGCAAAAAAGCTCGTGCTCGTGCACATGTATCCTGTATGCGACCAGTATGACATGGCAGCCCAGTGCAAAAAAGAGTTTATTGGGGACGTCCTCGTAGGCGAGGATTTAATGAGATTTGAACTAAACTAAACAAGGAGCGCCATATGATAGAAGAGAGAAGAAAATTTATAAGGATCGACGCGGGTATGGCATTTACCTACAGGTTAAAAGGCGCGAAGGGCGCCGTAGAAAAGGCGGTGACAAAGAACATAAGCCCCTGCGGCATAGGAGGCTTTATTAATAAGGATATAAAAAAAGGCGCATGGCTTGAATTGAGCGTAGCCCTGCCGGGACAGAAAGACCCCATATCCGCCATGGGCAAGGTTATATGGACAGCTGACGAAAAAGCTGGTAAAATAAATGCCGGGATTAAATTTGAAGAAATAGACGCTGACATGAAAAACAGGTTCCTGGAACACGTGTGCGAACTGATGTTTTCCCAACTAGAAAGGTTAAAGGTGTAATATGGTCTCTTTCGAGGATTTTAAAAAACTCAGCATAAAGATAGCGCGGATAAAAGAGGTCAAGGACCATCCCAATGCCGACAAGCTCTACGTGGTAAAGGTGGATATCGGCGGCGAGGAAAAAGAACTGGTCGCAGGCATAAAAAAGGCCTATAAACCGGAAGAGCTGATAGGGAAGCTCGTTGCGGTAGTGGACAACATGGCGCCTGCCACGATCAGGGGCGTTGAAAGCAACGGGATGATACTCGCGGCGCAGGACGGGGAGAACATGGCCGTCATCTCTCCTGACAAAGACATCTCTTCGGGCGCAACCGTCAAGTAAGTTTAATATGGTCATAGGGCTAACAGGGCCGAATGCTTCAGGAAAAGGCGAGGCAGCTCTTTATATAAAATCAAAGGGTTTTGCGTACCATTCACTTTCTGACATATTGCGGGGCGAGGCCGAAGCGCAGGGCATCGAACCCCTGCGCGAAAACCTTATAAAATTAGGAAACGACCTCAGGCGCAAAAACGGGCCTTCGGTCCTGGCATGCCGCGCCATAAAAGAATTATCAGGGGCGGGCAGCCATATAGTCGATTCAATAAGAAATCCCGCGGAGATAGAGGCGCTCAGGCGGGTCAAGGGCTTTACACTGATAGGCATAGACGCCCCTGTAGAAACGCGATTCAAGAGGGGGCTGGAGAGGAAAAGGCCTGGCGACGCGCAGACGCTCGGGGAGTTTATAGAAAAAGAGGCAGAGGAGAATAAAACCAGTTTCGAGAATCAGCAGCTCAAAAAATGCATCGAGATGGCTGATGAGATCATCGTAAACGATTCAACTATAGAAAGATTCCATGAAAAAATCAACGCGGTCCTCGAAAGAAACAAAAAGACCTGACTGGGACGAATATTTTCTGAAAATGGCCTATCTTGTGGCTGAGCGCTCAACATGCCTCAGGCATCACGTGGGCGCTGTCATCGCGAGGAACAAACGCATCCTAACCACCGGATACAACGGCGCGGCAAGCAGGGTCAAGGACTGCTTGGAGCTGGGGTGCATGAGAAATGAAAAAGGCATCCGCTCCGGCGAAAGGCACGAGATCTGCCGTGCCATACACGCAGAACAAAACGCGATAATACAGGCAGGCCTCCACGGCATAGACGTATCAGGGAGCACTATATACTGCACCCATTCACCTTGCATATTGTGCGCCAAGATGCTTGTGAACGCGAGGATAAAAAAGTTTATTACGAGCGGCGAATACATAGACAAGAGCTTCAAGCCGCTCTTTAAAGAGGCAGGGGTCGATTATGAGACCATTGCCCTGCCGCGGCTGGCAATAAAAAAATTGGAGTAAGAGATGAGAGAAAAAAGAAGATTTATAAGGTTTGATATCACCCTGAAGGTGACCTACGCCGCCCAAAAGGCGCCGAGGGCGGAAAAGACAGGCATAGTCAAGGACGTAAGCGCCGGCGGGATGCAGCTTTTGACCGAAGAAAAGCTCGAGACAGGCAGCAGGCTGGAATTGAAGATGATCATCCCGGAGGCATTGAACCCTGTGCACCTGAACGGCACGGTGCTGTGGTCAAGGGATGTCTCCGAAGGTAAAAAAATATCTTACTCCGCGGGCATCGAATTCGGAAAAATAGAAGAGGACAATAAAAACACGTTTTTGCGGTTCCTGTGCGATCTGATGTACAGGAAAATAGGCAAACAGTAAGGAGTCTCTAAATGGGCAGCCTCGAAAAGAAAATAGCGGAAGACCTCAGGGGTTCCATCAAGGCCAGGGACGAGGTACGCACGTCCACGCTGCGCATGGTAACTGCCTCGATACAGAACCTCGCCATAGAAAAGCAGCAAAAAGAGCTCGAAGACGGCGACGTATCGAGGATCATATCAAAACAGGTGAAACAGCGCCATGATTCCATAGAGAGCTTCAAAAAGGGCGGACGCAACGACCTCGCAGAGAAAGAGACAAAGGAGCTTGGGATACTAAAGACATATCTGCCGAAACAACTCAGCGAAAAAGAGGTCGAAGCAATAGTGAAAAAGGCCATAGCCGAGACCGGCGCTGCCTCAAAATCAGATTTCAGCAAGGTAATGAAGGCAAGTATGGCGGAATTAAAAGGCGGCGCAGGCGGCAAGACAGTGAGCGCTATCGTACAGAGACTGCTCGCCCCGCCTCCAGCGCCTGCTTAAAAAAGGCTTTACATTTTAGTCAATGTCTTGAATGTAAAACATTTAGGGATGACACAATGCTAACATCATGCCGGATCTTACTTTTGGCTCTTACCCTTACGCTGTGCGGGTGCGCGACCACATATAATCCCGCAACAGAACAGAGGGAGTTTATATTTGTAACGACTGCCATGGAGGAATCCATAGGCAGCGTGGTTGCCGGAAATGTCTCCACCCAGTACAAGATCAGCAAGGACAGCCAGAAGATCGACCGCGTGAATGAGATCGGCAGGAAAGTAGCCAGTGTCTCTGACCGCAGGGACCTGAAATATAAATTTTCCGTAATAGAGGACGAGGACCTGAATGCCTTTACAACGCCCGGCGGATACATATACATAAACTCCGGCGTGCTCGCAAAGGCCTCTGACGACGAACTTGCATGCGTCATAGGCCACGAGATAGGCCATGTCGCGGCCCGGCATATTGCAAAAAAACTGCAGGCGCAGATAGGTTACGACATATTGATGAACATCGCAGCGAGCAGGGCAGGCCCGGGGGATCTGCAGAGAGCAGCCTCTGTCAGCTTCAACCTGATCATGCTGGGCTATTCCAGACAGGACGAGTCCCTGTCAGACCGCCTCGGCGTAAAATACGCGTACAAGGCCGGCTATGACCCATACGCGATGATAACATTTTTGGAAAAATTAAAAACGGCGGAGAAAAAATCCCTGGGGCCAGTGTTCCTGCGCAGCCACCCCTATGTATCTGAAAGAATAAAGATGATGCAGCTCGCGCTACCGGCGATAACGGACAAGGTCGACAAAAAGACGTCCGAGGCAGATGTCGTTCGGACCCAAAAACAGGAATCCGTCAACACTCTAGCGCCAGTCGTTGCAAAAGAAAAAAGGCCTCTAAAGGTGATGTGCCCTGTCTGCAGAAGGCTCTTTTCAGGCAAGACAAGGTACTGCCCTTACGACGGCACAAAATTAGACTGAGTATTAACCAGGGAGGTGCGCCATGCACATCGGTACTGATAACCGTCTATTCGAGCGCGTAGACGGGGAGCTCGCTGTCAGGTACAGTCCTCAGGGCAGCAACAGGGAATTCTGCACTACCACTAAAAATATAAGCGGGGGCGGCATCAGGATGTCGCTGTTGAAAAGATTGAGCCCCGGCAGCATCCTTGACATGGAAATATTTAAATACAACACCGATATAAAGACCAGGTGCAGGGGCAAGGTGGCCTGGGTCTGGGATGAGCCCGCGGATAAAGAAACCGGACAGCTTTTCGAGGCAGGCATAGCATTCATGGACCCGCGTCTTTTATATATAGGCAGATTGATCGATTACCTGGAAACCCAGAATAGTGATAATTTCCTATGAAGATCCTGTCAAAGATATTCGAGGCAACAAAAAAGGAAGTGGAGAGTTTCATCGATGACCGCCGCTTCGCGAAAAGGTACGACGTCCCGCTTAAACTAAACTATTGCGCCGCGATCCCGGCATGCCGCGGGCAGGCCCTGACCAAAAACATCTGCGGAAAAGGCCTCAGGTTCCCGATAAACATGAAGGTGCCGAAGGGCACCATGCTGGACCTGAAGATCGAAGACCCTCACAGCCATTCGTTCATATCTTCAAAGGCAAGAGTAACGTGGTCAGAAGAATTTGTCACGGGTGACGACGCGGAAGACGTGCTCTATGAAGTAGGCGTCGAACTTTTAAAAAAGCGGCTTTATTAAAAAAAAGGGGGGTGCGATATGGCAAAATGCAGCAAGGCAAAAGAACTGATCATTACGACGCAGGACAAGCCAGGCATGCTGGCAGAGGTAACTGCCGCGATTTCCGGCCAGGGCGCGAACATCGCAGCAGTATGCGCTTACGGCATGGAAGGCAAAGCAGTATTCATGATGGTAACGAGCGACAATCAAAAGGCCAGATCAGCAGCTTCGTCAAAAGGCTGGAAGGCAGATGAAAGTGATGTGGTCTTAGTAGAACTCGTGGACAAGGTAGGAGCTGCTAAGGAAATAGCCGACAAGTTAAAGGCCAAGGGCGTGGACCTTAAGTATCTATACGGCACCACGTGCAAGTGCGCGCCAGACTGCGCCTGCAGGCTTGTCCTGAAGGCAGACAATAACGACGCGATAATCGCCGCGTTGAAATAGCTATTTTTTGCACGGATAAGCGATAATGAAAAAAATAAGCATTATATTGATAATCATAATATTCACGGTCGTCGCTGCCTCGATAGCAAAGGATCTCATCATCAAGACGTCTATCGAAGGCATAGTGTTGCTGGCAACAGGGCTAAGGATGAATATCGGCTCATTGAAAGTGAGCATCACCGATACATACATCGACATAAAAGACATGGTCATCTTTAACCCGACTCACTTTAATGACAGGGTAATGCTGAAGGCGCCCGAGGTATACATAGATTACGACCTTCCCGCGATATTCAAAAAGAAGGTCCACCTGAACGAGGTGCGCATAGACATCAGGGAATTGACAGTCGTAAAAAACAGGGCAAACAAGACAAACCTCGACTACGTGAAGGATTTAAAACCAAAGCAAGGCGAGGCCGCAGGGGAGGCCTCCGGGGAACAGGAGCGCCGCCTGCAGATAGACATGCTGCGCCTTAAGATCGGAAAGGTCATCTACAGGGATTATTCTGCCGGAGAAAAACCGCAGGTATCAGAATACAAGATCAACATTGACGCCAGCTATAAAAACGTGAAAGATACCAAAGAGATAATGAGGCTAATAATATCAAAGGCCATAATAAGTACAGCTATAGGGACGATCTCGGGCGTTGGCAAATTTGGCGAAGACGTTGCCTCTGATACACTGGAGGGAGGCAAGGACGCATTGAAAAAGACAGCGGATGAAATAAAGGATTTTTTTAAAAGCCCTTTCAAGAAGAAGGAATGATCATTGGGGTTTATATCATATAACGAATCCGGGCTCCGCTATTTTCTGTTCCTGTCAATACCTGTCCTGACATTTCTGATCCTATACGCATTCTGTTACCTGAGGTACGGCAAAAAGACAGAAGAATCCCGCGCCTATTATCTCTCTTCACACATACTGATCGTCTATGTATTCGTATTTTTTGTATATATGTTTCTTGGCCTCAGATTTCTGTATCTAATAAGTAGGTAGGATACAGGCAAAAGGGCAACAGATACAATACGTTTAAATTTGACCTGGAGAACCTGCCGGAACTGCTCGAACAAAAGGAGGATTAGATGCGGAAAAAAGGTTTTACGCTAATAGAGCTTCTCATTGTCATTATTATCATATCTATCCTTTCGTCTATAGCGCTGCCTCAATACGTCGCAACACTTGAAAAGGCAAGGTCTGCAGAGGCGGTCATAAACATATTCAGCGTTAAATCCGCCCTGGACGGCTACTGGTATGAGCACGGCTTTAACCTGACAGGCGCAATCCTGCCAATTGACGGCTCGCAGGGCTCCTTAAACATAGACAATCCAAATGCGATTTCAAACAAACTCTACTCGTACAGGATCTCCGGCCTTGGAAGCGCAGCAGAGCCACGCTCATATACAGTTACGGCGACCCGCACAACAAATGACGAGACCTATATTGTAATGTGGGTCCAGGAGGATAACTACACGGGCAAGTTTTACAGAAGCGCCAACCTGGGCGGCCCGGTGTATTCGCCGTAGATCCTTTTCGCAATCATGCCTATCGACATACTCTTCCTGGGCGGCACCTCAATAGATCTCATCCAGGACAAACGCTATAAAAAGGGTCAAAGAAAATTTATCGGCGGCTCCATAACTAATTCCGCCGTAATCGCGGCTAAACTGGGCCTGAAAACAGCCATGCTGAGCCGCATCGGCGCAGACCCCCTGGGTGATTTTGCCGTAAAATTCCTGGCTTCATGCAGGGTCAATACAAAAGGCGTTATTCAGGACCCGGCCATCCGCACACCTCGCGCAATAGCCAATATTGACAGATCCGGCAACTCGACCTACACCTTTTACAAAAATCCTCCGGAACAGTCAAATGTACCTTTAAAGAGCGTGCCAAGGGACCTCTTAAAAGGCCTGAAGATATTCCATTTCGGCTCCAGTTTTTCCCACCAAAATCCGACATCCCATGAGGCCCTGAAATACGTAAAATACCTTAAAAAGAAAAGGGTGTTTATTTCATTTGACCCGAACCTCAGGCCGTATGCCGTAAAGGATAAAAAAGGCGTAAAAAACCGCGTCCTGGGGCTCTTAAAATGGGTGGATCTGGCAAAGCTTAGTGAAACAGATCTCAGATTCCTGACTGGCCAGAGAAACCTTGAAAAAGGCCTGAGGCGGCTTAAAAAACAGTTCAGGTGCAAGGTCGTCGTGACTTTGGGCTCAAAGGGCTGCGCATACCTGGATCAACCGCCGTTATTGCGAGGTGACCAAAAAACGGGAGCCCTGCGAAGCGAGGCGAGCCCGCTTCGCCCGCGAAGCGAGGCGAGCAATCTCATAAAACTCCCTGCTTTTAAAATCAAAGTATCTGACACAATAGGCGCGGGAGACGCCTTCACAGCAGGCCTGCTTTATAAAATAACCAAAATAGGGGAGAGACAGGTATTCAGCAATATAAAACCCCACCTGACATTCGCCTCAGCTGTCTCAGCCATAATCTGCGCTAAACCCGGTGCAAGCCATGCCTTAAAAGGCCTCGGACAAGTAGAAAAATTCCTACAATACCAAAATTAAGGGAAAAATAAGGAGCGGTTCTAAGCCCACCGTGCTATAATAAGTAACAAATAAAGGCACTATTTATATGAAAAATAATTACGAAGCTGAGATATGCGGCATGGCCTACGGCGGGATGGGTATCGCCAGGGTCGATGGGAAAGTTTACTTTGTGGAAGGCGCCTTGCCGGAGGAGAAGGTCGTCTTTACCAAAACGAGCGAGCGGAAGAAGTTCGGGCTCGGCAGGGTGGTGGAAATCCTTACGCCGTCAAGCTCCCGCAGGGAGCCGGTATGTCCTTATTATAATAAATGCGGGGGGTGTCAGTACCAGCACCTGGATTATGAAAAAGAGGTGTATTATAAAGCTGAGCAGGTCAAGGAGAACCTTGGCCGTATCGGGTCTTTCAGGGAATATGGTTTTGACGGGATAATGCCTTCACCGCTTTATTATGGCTACCGCTCGTCGATCACGCTTCACATGTCTGAGGCGGGATATGGTTATTTTAGCCTGGACAATAAGACTATTATTACCATAGAGCAATGCCCCCTGGCCGAAGACGCGATAAATCGCGCCATAAAAGATCCCGATGCTTTAGGCGCTAAGCGCGATATTACCCTGAAGAGTGACCATAAAGGCAACGTCTGGATAAACGGTCATCCGGGCCATAGGTTTTTTAAAGACTCTTATTTAGGGACAGAACTTACTTTTTCTCCCAAGGCATTCTCCCAGGCCAACCGGCAGGTTGCAGGGGGCATGGTTAAAAAAGTACGCGAATTGATGCAAAATGAAAAAAGAGAGACGCTCTTTGACCTATATTGCGGGACAGGGTTTTTCGGCATACTTTTGCGTGATATGTTTGAATCCGTAGTGGGCATTGATGAGAGCCGCATAGCCATTGACTGCGCCAAGGCCGCCAGGAAAGGCCTGGGAATAGACAATGCGAGATTTTATTGCGGGGAGGCCGAAGAAATATACGCCCCTTGCTACGAAAGATTACACGGAAAGAAAAACACCATTATTATAGATCCGCCGCGCTCAGGGATAAGTAAGAAGATAGCTATGTGGCTCTCAGGGCTAAAGCACGCGGGGAGCCTTTATTACGTATCCTGCGATTCGGCCATACTGGCGCGTGACGCCAGGATCCTCACGCAGAATGGTCACTGGAGACTCATGAACGTCTCCTCGTTTGATATGTTCCCCCGCACAAAACACGCAGAATCCATCGCCTTATTCAAAAGATTTCCCGATTAATTTTTTCTGATGTTACACTAAAAAAACATTGCAAGCATTGCTTTAATACTCTATAATCTACGGAACTGTTCAAAGAAATATTTTTTTAGCGCCTATGCCGATAGACTATAAAAAAGAATTAAACCCCGCTCAGCTCGAAGCCGTACGCATGATGGAGGGGCCATGCCTTGTTATTGCCGGAGCCGGAAGCGGAAAGACCCGCATACTTGTTTACCGCGTGGCGCATCTGGTGGAAAAGGGCGTGAATCCCGAAGAAATACTTCTGTTGAGCTTTACCCGTAAGTCCGCCCAGGAGATGCTTTTAAGGGCCGCGCTTATACTGGATGAACGCTGTAAAAAGGTTTCCGGGGGCACCTTCCACAGCTTCGCGAATATGGTTTTAAGAAAACACGCCAGGCGCGTCGGCATGCCTAATAATTTCACGATAATGGACCAGTCAGATGCCGAGAACGCGGTTAATCTGGTGCGTAAAAAACTGGGGTTTGGCAGCGCGGACAACAGGTTTCCCAGGAAAAAGGCCCTCATTAACATAATATCCAAAAGCGTGAATGCCCCGCATGGCATATCTCTGGTCATAGAAAGCGAATACCCGCATTTCGCGGAATACGCGGAATCAATAAAAAAGATAAAGCGCTCTTACGCTGAATACAAGAAGGGAAAAGGGCTTTTTGATTATGATGACCTGCTGGTCTATTTAAAAAAGCTCTTATCTTCCAATAAAGAGATACAGGCCGGTCTTTCCAGGAAATATAAGTACATCATGGTAGATGAATATCAGGATACAAACAAGCTTCAGGCCGACATACTGTATCTCCTGCTTTCAGGGCATAAAAATATTATGGCCGTTGGCGATGATTCTCAGAGCATATACGCTTTCAGGGGAGCTAATTTTAAGAACATAATAGATTTTCCAAATATCTTCAAGGGTTCAAAAATAATAACCCTTGAGGAAAATTACCGTTCCGTACAGCCGATACTTGACCTGACCAACAAGATAATAGGCTTTGCCGCGGAAAAATTCAGGAAAAACCTATTCACGAGAAAAAAAGGCGTCAATATGCCGCATTTCATAGAAACGGAGAATGAAAACCGCCAGTCAGAACACATTGTGGAGAAAGTGACGGAGCTGCGCTCCCGCGGGATAAAGCTCGGGGATATAGCGGTACTTTTCCGCTCAGGCTGGCACTCTAATGACCTTGAGATAGGGCTGTCCAGGAACAGCATCCCGTTTATCAAATACGGGGGCAGGAAATTCGTTGAATCTTCTCATGTTAAAGACCTCATCTCTCATTTGCGGGTCTTTTATAACATAAATGATGAGATAAGCTGGAACAGGGTCCTTACTCTGATGAGGGGAGTAGGCCCTAAAACAGCCGAGAAAATGTTTAAAAAGATAACCCAGGACAAAAACGTCCTGTCTTCAGATGATAATCTGTTTAAAAAGGCAAAGGACGCTGAGAGGTTATCAAAGGTGTTTGAGGAGGCCCGCGACGAAGACAAAACGCCTTTTGATATCATAAAGATGTTCAACGCGTATTATGAGCCTATTTTCAGAGAAAGGTATGATGATTTTCATAAACGCGTCAATGACCTTGGTTCTCTTGAAAGAATCGCTTTAAGATACGGGAGAATAGAGGACTTCTTGACTGATATGGCCCTGGAGCCCCCTGAAGAGGGAGCTGTTAAAAAGAATAACGACAACGCGGATAGATCAAAACTGGTGCTTTCCACTATTCATTCCGCCAAAGGGCTCGAGTGGCACACGGTATTTATCATACATGTTTCAGAGGGTTGTGTGCCGTCCTACCAGTCAATAGGGAATGATGATTCCATAGAGGAGGAGCGGCGGCTCCTTTATGTCGCGATGACAAGGGCAAAAGAAAATCTCTATATGCTGAAACCCATGATAGATCTTTCCCCTAGAAATTATCTGGCCAATAAAGGCGGCCCGTCGTTTACGGAGATAAGCAGGTTTTTGAGAGAAGGCGATATCCTCAAAAAGTATATAGATTACAGGACAGAGATTTCCTGAAAAAAGGATCTTAAAACATGATCTCATCTAACGGAATATCATTACGCTATGGCCCGCGCAAGCTTTTTTCTAATGTAAACATAGTCTTTACTCCGGGGAATTGTTACGGGCTGATAGGAGCTAACGGTTCAGGAAAATCCACGTTTTTAAAAATTCTTTCCGGCGAAGTTGACTCTACCGCGGGAGAGGTCGCGGTGTCTCCCGGCGAACGTATCGCAGTCTTAAAGCAGGATCAGTTTGCTTTTGATGAGTACACGGCTTTGACCACTGTTATTATGGGGCATAAAAGACTCTATGATATCACGATGGAAAAAGACATACTCTGCGCTAAAAAGAACTTTTCTGATAAAGATGGAATACATCTCTCTGAGCTTGAGGTAGAGTTTGCTAAGCTGGATGGATGGAACGCTGAATCCGATGCGGCTAAATTGTTAAGTAATCTGGGCATCTCGGAAGAACTCCATTCACTCGAGATGAAGCATCTGGAAGAAGGGCAGAAGGTACGCATCCTCCTGGCCCAGGCATTGTTCGGTAACCCCGACATCTTATTGCTCGACGAGCCCACTAACCATCTGGATATTGAAAATTGTAAATGGCTTGAAGAATTTTTATGTAACTTTGAAAATATCGCCATTGTGGTTTCTCATGACCGCCATTTTCTGGACAAGGTTTGTACGCACATCGCGGACATTGATTACGGTAATATTCAGCTGTATCCGGGTAATTTTAGTTTCTGGTTAGAATCCAGCCAGTTGATCTTAAGACAGCGTATTGAAACCAATAAAAAGGTAGAGAAAAAAAGAGAAGAGTTGAAAGATTTTATCGCCCGCTTTAGCGCTAATGCCTCTAAGGCCAGGCAGGCAACAAGCCGTAAGAAGACTTTGGAAAAACTTACCCTTGAGGATATCAAACCTTCTTCGAGGAAGAGCCCGTATATAAATTTTGAACAGGCCCGTGAGGCAGGAAACAATATCTTGAAAATCGATCATTTATCCAAGTCGCTTGATGGACAGGTTTTGTTTAAGGATTTTACCATTACTGTTGAGAAAGGCGATAAAATAGCTTTTGTCGGGCCCAATAATATTGTTAAGACGGCTCTATTTCAGGTACTGGCTGGAGAGATACGGCCTGATGGCGGTAATTTTAAATGGGGCGCCTCGATTAGCATGGCTTATTATCCTAAGGATAACGCTAAATATTTTGATGTAGACTGCAATCTTATCG
>JABMRA010000071.1 GCA_013202925.1 Candidatus Omnitrophota bacterium
CACCTGACGGCCCCACCACGCTAACGGTCTCTCCTTTACCTACCTCAAGGTCTATGCCTTTTAAGACACGCAGGTCTTTTTTGCCGTCTCTATATATTTTATGAATCCCTTTAGCGCGTAGCATTAATTAACTCGCTTCGCTCGTTAATACACAGATAATCGCAGATTTCGTACAAGACTCGCGTTTTACAGATGAACACAGATAAAGACGACTACATCTGTGATCATCTGTATCTTTTAATCTGTGCTAATCTGCGTAATCGTTTTTTTCAGCTTTAGCGCTGCGCGTTTTTTATCAATGTGCTCTATCATGAGGTGCGCGGCCTTTATCGGGTCTTCTTCAAAGGCAAATCTTCCGCCTACAATATCCTCGAGTTCGCCGCATATATAATCCGTAACATTTTTGCTGCCCAGGACAGGCTGAGCCCCTCCAAAAACCGTAAAGACGCCTGAAGCCACAAAATACATGCCTATTGATATGGCCTTCTGGCTCATCCACTCCGGAGCCGCGCCTGCTGCCGGTAAGTCAGAGATGTCCTCGCCCAGGCCTCCTTCTTTAACTACCTCGGCCGCGGCGATTAGAATGCGGGAATTATCCACGCACGAACCTACGTGCAGGACAGGCGGTATGCCGACTGTTTCGCAGACCTCCCTCAATCCTGGCCCTGCAAATTCCAGTGCCGCCTCAGGCGTCATCAGGCCTGCTTTAGCGCATGCAATAGCTGAGCAGCCTGTCTGCAAGACAATGACGTCGTTCTTGATCAATTCCTTTACCATCTCGATGTGGGCCCAGTCGTGCTTGATCTTGGGATTGTTGCAGCCGACCACTCCGCCTATGCCGCGGATCCTGCCGGAAATAATAGCGTCGTTCAGCGGACGGTAGGTAGCTCTGAAGCGGCCGCCGAGAATGGTCTTTATCTGTTCCGCCGTAAAACCAGCCACCAGGTCCATGGTCTCCTTCGGGATGTTCACCCTGCTTTTATCTCTTTTTTTATAATTTCCCACTGCCCGTTTGATAATGGACTTTGCGATCTCAAAGGCGCGTTCCTCCTTGAACTCTATATGCGTAACGCCTGGAAATTTTAGCTTGGGCGAGGTAGTGACTATCTCTGTATGAAAAGATGAGGCAAGCCCTGTCAATGCAGGCATAATACACTGCACATCCACCATCATCAGTTCTACTGAACCAGTCATGATAGCGAGCTCCTGCTGCAGGAAATTTCCGGCAGTGTGAATGCCGTGCCGCATCAAGATCTCATTGGCGGTACAGCACATACCCACCAGGTTTATGCCCTCTGCGCCCTGAGCCTGAGCCAGTTTAATCAATTCCGGATCACTGGCTGCCTTAAGCGCCATCTCAGATAGGGTCGGCTCATGGCCATGCACTACAACATTGACATGGTCTTCCTTTAATACGCCCAGGTTGACCTTGCTGCGTATCGGCGCGGGACTGCCGAGCATTATATCCTGTAAATCCGTCGCTATCATAGAACCGCCCCAGCCATCGCCCAGTGAACAGCGCAGTCCATGCAGTATTATATTTTTGTAATCATTGTCGACCCCCATATGAATCCTGTGCAAGGATTCGACTATCTCGCGATCTATGCCGCGAGGTACGATACCTAACTTTCTCCATACATCAAGCCGTTTTTTTGGGGCCCTTGAAGGGAATTTTAATTCGCCGTGTTGTTGTCCGAATTCGGCCAATGCCTTTTCAGCCACTTCCTTGGCCAACTGGATGTCTGTTTTCCCCTCAACAGGGATCCCGTAGATACCGGCTGTCTCTATCAGCTTGACCCTGTCAGCAATACCGTAGTCATGGGCCTCACCGCTGCCAACAAGCGCCAATGTGTGAGCCACGTCCCTGCCATGGTCTGAATGTGCAGCTGCGCCGACTGCTATGTGGCCCAGTAAGTTTCTTGCCACAATAGTATCAGCATTCGCGCCGCAAACACCGGCCTGCGGCCCTTCTCCAAACGGATCTATCCTGCACGGGCCCATGCTGCAATTCCTGCAGCAGATGCCCAGCTCTCCGAATCCGCATTGCGGCTGCATCGCCTCAAGCCTGTCCCACGCAAGCTGGACAGAATCCTTTTCAGCCTGTTTCAACATCTGCTGAGACGCCTTATCTATTGAGCGTTGTAAATACTTTGCCATATTAGTCCTCCATTATTCAGATGTCTTCTGGCTTTACAGTCCCGCCGCATCCAGTACGAGCGGCACTTTTTTATCCCAGCCAATGGGCATTATGTGGATGCCCCGGCACATTGGTTTTAATTCCTTGATGAGCCGCGCCGCGATCTCTATTGATGCGGCGCTCTTATCCTGCGTTTTGCTCATTTCTTCAATGAGGGCCTCGGGCACGAATACGCCGCTCACGTTTTTATTCATATACTTTGCCATGCCAGCGGATTTTAGAAGCACTATCCCTGCGATAATCGTGGTCTTCAGGTGTTTTGCTGCGTCGAGAAATTTTTTAAATAGCCCGATGTCGTAGACCGCCTGCGTCTGGAAAAACAGCGCGCCGGAGGCGATCTTTTTCTCCATCTTCATTATCTCCGGCTCCAGCGGGTCTGCCCCGGGATTCACGACCGCGCCTGTGCAAAACTTCGGAGCGCCCTTTAATTCCTTGCCGGCCATGTCCTTTCCTGACTCCAGGAGCCGGATCGTCTCGAGGAGCTGGATCGAATCCAGGTCAAACACAGGTTTTGCCTGTGGGTGGTCGCCGAGCGTTGTGTGGTCGCCTGTCAGGGCCAGCACGTTTTCCACGCCCAAGACCGCGGCTGAAAGCAGGTCTGACTGCAAGGCCAGGCGGTTCCTGTCCCTGCACGTTACCTGAAATACCGGCTCCATGCCGCGTTCAAGCAAAAGGCGGCAAATAGCCAGCGAACCCACGCGCATGACCGAACTCTGCAAATCTGTAACATTTATCGCATCCACCTTACCTTTAATAAGATCAGCGTCCTTTAACATCTCTTCGATGTCAGTGCCCTTTGGCGGGCCGATCTCAGAGGTAAGAATAAACTTGCCCTGCTTGATCTTTTCACATAAACTCATTTTAACTTCCTTATAACAACGCGTTCAGAAGACAGAGGACGGAAGTCAGAGGTCAGATTTTTTCTGTCTTCTGTCTTCTGACTTCTGAATCTTAAATGCCTCAACGAGATTCCGCATCAGCATCGCCACTGTCAACGGGCCGACCCCGCCCGGGACAGGCGTGATATACGAGGCCCTTTCCTGCGCCTTTTCAAATTCCACGTCGCCTACAAGTTTTCCTTCGACGCGGTTGATGCCTACGTCGATCACGATCGCGCCCTGTTTTATCCATTCGCCTTTTACAAGGCCTGCCTTTCCCACGGCTACTATCAGGATCTCCGCCTTTTTTACGAACTCGGGCAGGTCGCCCCTTTCGCCTGTTGCGATGTGACACACGGTCGTTGTCACGAATCTGTTCAGGAGTAAAAGCGCCAGCGGTTTGCCAACGATCTCGCTATGCCCTACGACCACTGCCTCTTTGCCGTAGAGCTTCAAGCCTTCTATTGAATCCAGGATCTCCATGCACGCGACTGCTGTGCACGGCAGGACCTTTGCATTGCCAAACACGATCTCTCCCATGTTCTGCGGGTGCACTGCCTCTACGTCCTTTGCGGGCAAGATGTATCGCGGGACCGATTTCGCATCAATGTGCGAAGGAAGAGGCATCTGCACTATTATGCCGTTCACGCCTTTGTCTTTGTTCAGTTTATCAATGGCCCTGACCAGATCGTCCTGCGAGGCCTCCTCTGCCAATTTTTCAATGTGATAATCTATGCCGAGATCCTCGGCGTTCTTTCTCTGGGATTTTAGATACACCTCTGAGGAGGGATTTTCGCCGACCTGGACGCTGACCAGTTTAGGAGTCATCTTATGTTTGGACTTTAATCCCTCCACTTCTTTTTTTATGTCTTCCTTTATAGTTGCGGCAAGCGCCTTGCCATCGATGAGTTTTGCTGGCATGACTATTTCATCCTTTCCTTTGTCTTTAAAATCGCGTCTTTGTATAAAAGCGCTATGTCTTTTTTCAGGACGGCGAGGACGGCCTTTTCTTTTTCTACAAATGCCTTATCCTCCATGCCGTTGAGATTGATCTCGCAATTGAATGCGCCGGAATTAAACGCTGCGTTCAGAAGCTCTGCGCCGCAGCCAACGTCTGTTATTAAGCGGTCGTTCCCTTTTTCAGAAAGCCCCGGGGCGTTTTCCATCGCATCCCTGGAAAACCTGCAAATCTTTAAACAAATATCATAGCCATATTTCAGCGCTTTATCAATTATTTTTTTATCTTTTGTTTTAAAAGCATCTCGTATCTTGGAATACGCAGATACATCCTCGTCCACTAACTGTCTGAATCCTTCTTCGATTTTTTTCAAAGAGCCGAGGTACGTCTGGACCTGGGCCTCAACAGCCTTGTATTTTTCATTGCCAATGGTGAAATTGCAAACCATCTCGAGCAGGGCTGTACCGATCGCGCCGCAGAGCGCAGCTGCGCTGCCTCCGCCGGGGGTAGGCTTGCGCGCCGCAAGATCTTCAATATATTTCTTAATAGATCCATCTATATACATATCTTCCTTTCGGCAGGTGGTTAAAAAAGTCCCCTGACCTTGCCGTCTTTGTCGATATCCACCTTTGTGCCGGCAGGGCAGCTCGGCAACCCCGGCATGGTGCGCATAGTACCGCATAAAGGATACAGGAATCCAGCGCCTGCCGAGACCCTGATGTCCCTTACAGGCAACGTAAATCCCCGCGGCCTGCCTTTTAGAGTCGGATCGTGCGAAAGCGAAAGGTGCGTCTTTGCCATGTTGATAGGCAGTTTATCGTAGCCCTGCTCTGTATAATATTTTATTTTCTTTTCTGCCTCTTCGGAATACTCGACATCCTTTGCCCCGTAGATCTTCTTCGCTATTGTCTCTATCTTTTCCTTTATTGGCGCCTCCAGCGGGTACAGGAATTTAAAATCGGACTTCTGGCCGCACATCTTTACAACTGCCCTTGCAAGGTCTTCCCCGCCTTCACCGCCTTTTTCCCAGACCTCGCTCAGGGCCACATCCATAGCTCCTGATGCTTTGGCAATTGCTCTTATCGCGGCTATTTCCTTTTCTGTATCGTACAGAAATCTATTTATCGCCACGACTACTGGTACGCCAAAGAGTTTTAAGTTCTCGATGTGCTTAACAAGGTTCTCCGCGCCTTTTATCACGGCAGCCACATTTTCCTTTTTAACAAGTACCATGTCCATCGGCCTGCCGGGTATTGCCTCGAATCCCCCTCCGTGCATCTTTAATGCCTTTACAGTGCATACCAGCACGACCCCGTCCGGCGGCTTAAGGCCCTTGGAGCGGCATTTGATATCCATGAACTTCTCAGCGCCGCAATCAGCGCCAAAACCACTTTCAGTAACAACGTAATCCGCGAGCCTCAACGCGATCATGTCAGCCAGGACAGAATTATTGCCATGGGCAATGTTGGCAAAAGGGCCTGCGTGCATGATGCAGGGCGTGTTTTCGGTGGTCTGGATCAGGTTCGGCTTGAGAGCGTCTTTTAAAAGTACTGTCATTGCGCCCGCGCACTTCAGGTCCTCGGCTGTAACAGGTTTGCCGTCTTTGGTAGAGGCGACCACCATCCTGCCAAGTCTCTGTCTTAGATCAGTCAGGCCTTCTGCCAGCGCCAGGATAGCCATGACCTCGCTGGCCACTGTTATGTCAAAACCCGTGTCCCTTGGTACCCCGTTTTCTTTTCCGCCGAGGCCGATCTTTATCTGCCTGAGTGCCCTGTCGCTTATGTCAACGCACCGCCTGGTAACTATTGAATCAGGATCTATGCCCAGCGCATTGCCTTTTAACAAATGATTGTCGATGAACGCGGCCAGGAGATTGTTTGCCGCGCCGACTGCATGGATGTCGCCCGTGAAATGCAGGTTTATATCCTCCATGGGGAGGACCTGTGAATAGCCGCCTCCTGCAGCGCCGCCTTTTATTCCAAAAACAGGCCCCATTGAGGGCTGGCGCAGGGTCGTAATGACTTTTTTGCCGATCCGCGCAAGGCCTAAGCTCAGTCCGATGGTGGTGACTGTTTTGCCCTCACCCAGCGGCGTAGGCGTAACAGCTGTAACATCAATAAATTTTCCCAGGGGTCTGTTTTTAAGGCGGTCTAAAATGGAGAGGGAGATCTTTGCCTTGTATTTTCCGTAGAGTTCGAGCTCGTCTTCCCTGATCCCTATCTGGCGGGCGATTTCAATGATTGGTTTTACTCTTGCGGCTTGCGCAATCTCGAGGTCACAGGGAACGTTCTTCACACTCACCTCCCAATTTTTGCAAAGCAAAAATTGATCCCGAGCGGCTCTATACCTGCGTGTATGCC
>JABMRA010000072.1 GCA_013202925.1 Candidatus Omnitrophota bacterium
CAGCTGTGGGAGACCACTATGGACCCAGAGACGCGCACGCTTTTAAAGGTCACTATGGAGGATGTGGTTGAGGCCAATGAGATGTTCACTGTGCTCATGGGCGACCAGGTCGAACCCAGAAAAGCGTTCATCGACAAGCACGCACTCGAGGTGCGGAATTTAGATATCTAAGTTTACCGCAGGACAGCAAAAATATGTACGCGCAGAATGAAAAGTTAATCCCTGTTCACATTGAAGATGAGATGAAGAGTTCCTATCTCACTTACGCCATGAGCGTAATCGTGGGCAGGGCCCTGCCTGATATCAGGGACGGCCTAAAGCCGGTTCACAGGCGCATCCTTTATGCGATGATGGATCTCGGGCTGGAGCACAGCAAGCCCTACAAGAAATCCGCAAGGATCGTAGGAGAGTGCTTTATTAAAGACACACTTATATTGACAGAGAAAGGGTTGGTTCCTATCCAGGATGTTGGACGAGGCGACAGGGTGTTTACGCAGCATAGCTTGAGGACGGTTACGCAGTTATATGAGATGCCAAAGAGAGGGCTTTTAAAAATTAGGCTTGACAATGGGACCCACAACACAGTTACGCCTTCACAGAAATTCAAGGTGTTAGATAAAAATTTAGAATTTGTCTGGAAAGAGGCAAAAGAATTAACCAGAGAAGATTATATTGTTACAAGGGCCCATTACCCTGAAATTAAAGGTCCGGCGAGGCTGAAGAAAGGCGTTGATATAAAAAAGCACCCCGCTTATCTTAATGAAAGCATAGCGTATGTGTTAGGTTTTTTGTTGTCGGATGGATCTGTGGAAAAATCTAACGGAAGACAGCGTAACAGGATGCGCTTCGATTCTTGCAGCGAAAGTATTTTAGAAAAAGTGCGCTCAATTTTCAAACAAGAATTTGATTATGAACCGAAGATAGAAGTGAAAGCATCTAAAGGCGTCACAAGACACGGGAAGCCACTTAAAAAGATGTATTCTGTAAGGATCAACAGGAATCATATCAACGATTTCTTTATGCTAAATTTTAATCTCGAAGGCTGCAAGGCAAAAACTAAAGAAATCCCGCGACAGATATACATGTCTCCAAAGGAAGTAATATTCGCTTTTGTCTCTGGGTTAGTTGATGGAGACGGCAGTATTCATAAAAACAGAAGAGTCATACATTATGGATCGATTTCAGAAAAACTAATAGATGGGTTACTAATGCTTTTGCAGCACCAGGGCATTTTTGGTAGCAAATACAAGACGGAAAGAACAAATTCTAGCCATATTTTAGGAAGAGAAGTTAAAAGCAGGGAGGTTTTTTATTATTTAGAATTCAAAAGCTCTAATGCATTGTTATTAGCCTCTAGGATTAACTGTGTTCAGCCGCTGAAGAAGATTAGATTATTCGGCATGGGTTTCAAGCGAACAATCCCTTCGAAGCATGATCTTATTCCTTACGCAGGGGCTAATATATTTGCTGAGTTGAGCGGGAGGCATATTGGAAGCGGGTGGTATCAAGATTTAAACGGTGATAAATTCAGGATGGGGATAAAGTATCCAACAGGCGGTAAGATTAGGTATTCGAATGATCTTACTGAAAAGCCCTTGAGAAAGTCTCAAATTCTAAGCTGGGGAATCGAGGAAAAGCTAAGAAAGATAGGCTCACCTCTTTCTACTTTTGTTGATGACATAGTGGAGAATAAAATTTATTTTTCAAAAGTCGCTTCTATAGAAAAATCTATACCACAAGAGACTTTCGACATACAAGTCGAAGGCGAGCATGAGTTTGTTGCTAATGGCATGGTCTCTCATAATTGTCTGGGTAAATACCACCCCCACGGCGACACAGCTGTCTATGATTCCCTGGTAAGGATGGTGCAGAATTTTTCTCTCAGGTATCCTTTGATAGATGGCCAGGGCAACTTTGGTTCTGTTGATGGCGACGCGGCAGCAGCTATGAGGTACACCGAGGCGCGTATGGATTCCATAGCAGACGAGCTCCTCGACGACATTGATAAGGCAACTGTGGATTTTGTCCCGAACTTTGATGAATCCCTGGAAGAGCCGAGCGTCCTGCCGGCACGCCTGCCAAACCTTCTCGTAAACGGCTCAAGCGGTATCGCGGTCGGCATGGCCACGAATATCCCGTCGCATAACCTCAATGAGATAGTGGATGCCATAGTAAAAGTAATATCTGACCCGGCTGTCTCCATAAAAGACCTGATGAAAATAGTAAAGGGCCCTGATTTTCCAACAGGCGGGATCATCTGCGGCAGGGAAGGCATAAAAGAGGCCTATGAAACAGGAAGGGGCCGCCTGAAACTTCACGCAAAGGCAGCCGTAGAGCAGCAAAAAGGCAACAAAGAATCCATTATCATAACCGAGATCCCTTATCAGGTAAATAAATCAAAACTCATAGAAGCAATCGCAGAGTTGGTCCAGGATAAAAAGATCGAAGGCATTTCAGACATAAGAGACGAGTCTGACAAAGACGGCATGAGGGTCGTCATAGACCTGAAGCGCGACCAGAATGCCCAGGTCATTTTGAATCAACTATACAAGCGCACCCAGATGGAGACCACGTTCGGCGTTATCACGCTCGCGCTTGTCGACGGAAAACCAAGGGTCTTAAATCTAAAAGAGGTCCTCGAATTATACATAAAACACAGAGAGATCATAGTAAGGCGCAGGACACAGTTCGAGCTGGACAAGGCAGAGAGGCGCGCGCATATTTTAGAAGGGCTCAAGATAGCCATAGACCATATCGATAAGATCATAAAGACCATCAGGGAATCCAAGGATACCAAGATAGCAAAAGATGCTCTCATGAAGAATTTTGACCTCTCGGATATCCAGGCCCAGGCCATCCTGGAGATGCAGCTGCAGCGCCTGACAGCGCTCGAGAGAGGAAAGGTTGAAAAGGAATACCTTGAGCTGATCAAAAAGATCGAGATATTCCAGGCCATCTTAAGGAGCGAGAAAAAGATCCTGGAGATAGTAAAAGATGAAGTAGCGGGGCTAAAGAAAAAATACGGGGACGAGCGAAGGACAGAGATAGTGGCAAAGGTCGAAGAGATGGAGATAGAGGACCTGATCGCAGAAGAAGACATGGTGATCACCATAAGCCATGCCGGTTATATAAAGAGGATCCCTGTGGCAGCCTACAGAAAGCAGAAGCGGGGCGGGGTGGGCGTGACAGGCATTGACATGAAGGAAGAGGATTTTGTAGAGCATTTATTCGTTGCCTCCACGCACGAATATATACTTGTTTTTACCAATACCGGCAGGGTCCACTGGCTCAAGGTCTATGAGATCCCGCAGGCAAGCCGCTCGGCGCGAGGAAAGGCCATAGCAAACCTTTTACACCTTGCTCCAGGAGAGAGCGTTTCAGCGTGCGTCAGGGTCAAGGAGTTTGAAGAGGGCAAGTTTCTCGTGATGGCCACCAAAAACGGGCTTATCAAAAAAACAGATATCATGTCTTATTCAAACCCCAGAAAAGGCGGCATAATAGGCATTACTATTGAAAAGGGCGACGAGCTTATAGACGTGAAGTGGACAGACGGCAAACAGGAGATCTTCCTTGCCACTAATCAGGGCAAGGCCATACGTTTCTCCGAGGCCCAGGTAAGAGACATGGGAAGGGGGGCCAAGGGCGTAAGAGGCATTTCTGTCGGCAAAAAGGATTATGTAATAGCAATGGATATTGTAAGGCCTGAGGCCACTATCCTGACTGTCACGTCCCAGGGTTTTGCCAAGCGCACCCCTTTTACAGAATACAGAAAGCAGTCCCGCGGCGGCAAGGGCATAAAGAACGTAAACGTCACTGCCAAAAACGGCGAAGCAACAGGCCTCAAGACAGTAAAGGATAAGGACGAGGTAATGGTAATAACCGATAAGGGCATGATCGTCCGCACCCCTGTAAAGGATATACGCACCACCGGCCGCGCCACCCAGGGCGTACGCATCATGAAGCTTGAAAAAGGCGACCGTGTCTCAACCGTCGCCTCTGTCGTACCAGAAGAAGAATAACGTCATTGCGAAGAGTAGCCGCAAAGTTTACTTTGCCAATTGACGAAGCAATCTCTTCTTTTTGTTTCTTAAGCCTTGCCCTAAAAAGCAGGGCAAGGCGGGGAAAGAACTTTAGATACTCAGCGTGGTTAAGGACTAGGTTGTTTGGAGAGGGTAGACGAATGCGGTTTCCGCCAGAGGCGGATCCG
>JABMRA010000073.1 GCA_013202925.1 Candidatus Omnitrophota bacterium
ATTCGATTCTAGCGAAAAGATAAAGGGCATAAAGATCCCAAAGCTTATTATCCACAGCAAGAACGATGAGATCATTCCATTCAGCCAATCGATAAAATTAATCGAGGCCTCACCTGAACCCAAAACACACCTCGTATTAATAGGCAGCCACAATACCTGCTTTCTGGATTCAAGGGCCCTGTATGTATCAGGGATCAATGAGTTTTTGAAAGGCCTGTGAAGGAGATATATTGAGGAAGATCGCTTACAATTTAGCTGAGAATTTTGCAAAGAGCGTGGAGCGCTCCGGGGCCAGGATTGCGATGGAGACCCTGAGCGAAGACGGAGTAAAGACGCTAAGCTATGCTGAACTTGGCAAAAGGGTGAATGGGTTTGCCTATTTTATTGCGTCGTTAGGTGTAGCAAAAGGCGACAGGGTCTCGATCATCCTTGAGAACAGGCCAGAGTGGGGCATGTCCTTTTTTGCGTTGTCTTATATAGGCGCAGTAGCTGTGCCCCTGGACCCTCAGATGTCGGAAAAGGATGTAAAGAATATACTGGCTGACTCCGGCGCGAGGATCGTTTTTATTTCCGAGCAGAATAAAAAGGCAGCCGAATTTTTAAGACGGATCGAGGGGATTTCCGTTGTCTATATTGAAGAGATAAAAGAAACTGTTGCGGCAAAAGAATTTGAAAGGGCCCATGTAGAGCCGGATGACCTGATGGTTATCCTGTATACCTCAGGCACCACTGACACGCCAAAAGGCGTGATGCTCACCCACAAAAACCTGTGCTCGAATTTTGATTCATTGAGCCGGCATAGGCTTTTTTCAAAGAGCGATGTGATGCTTTCGATCCTGCCGCTCTACCATTCCTATGCCATGATGGGTACGTTTATTTTGCCGATATTATTAGGGGCCAGGGTCGTGTATGCGCCGTCTGACTGGTCAGAGAGATTGACTGAATATATAAGGGAGGCAAAGGTAACTGTCTTTATCGGCGTGCCGCAGATATTTCATATGATGCACTCTAAGATCATGAAAAAACTGAATGGATTGCCTCTGCTGCCGAGAGCGTACATAAAACTGATCACAGGCCTCAGGCTTTCGCGGCTATTTCTGCCAAAGATAAAAAACATCTTTGGAAAAGACATGCGCTTTTTTGTTTCCGGAGGGGCCAAGCTGGATAAGGCCGTGGCAAAGGATTTTTTTAGACTGGGCTTCAGGATATTGGAGGGATATGGTTTGACAGAGACGTCTCCTGTAGCAAGCCTTAACCCATTGAAGAGGCCGAAGATCGGGTCTGCCGGCAGGGCCATACCTGATGTAGAGCTTAAGATCGTAAACAAAAACGCGGAGGGAGTGGGCGAGATCGCGATAAAAGGACCGAATATAATGAAGGGCTATTATAAACAGGCGGAAAAGACCGCGATGGTGATCAAGGACGGGTGGTTTTTGTCAGGGGATCTTGGATATCTGGACAAGGATGGCTACGTTTACATAACAGGCAGATCAAAAGAGGTCATTGTGTTGAGCTCGGGAAAAAACATCTATCCCGAAGAGATCGAGAAGCATTATTCCCAGACGCCTTATGTAAAGGAAATGTGCGTCATGGGCGTATTAAAGGGCAAGGACGCGGCTAAATTGGAATATCTGCATGCAATCGTGGTGCCGGACCTTGAATTTTCCCAGTCGCGCGGGGAGATGGACATCAGGAAGGTGATTGCGAGCACCTTTGAAAATCTTTCAAAGGCATTACCGTCTTACAGGCACATAATGGGTCTTACCGTTACGCAGGAGGCCCTTCCGCGGACAGTGCTGGGAAAGATGAAGAGGTATGAGATCGAGAAAAAATTCCTGCCGCGTATTTTAGACGGCGAACGCGAAGAGAAAACTCTTTCGGCCGAGGAAGAAAGACTGCTTGAATCAGAGACAGCGAAGCGGCTTCTCGAGTGCGTAAAGGATTCACTTGATATCAAGTCTCAGATACACCTCAGCGACAGCATAGAGCTTGACCTGGGCGTGGATTCGCTCGGCAGGGTGGAGCTGGTCCTGGCTGTTGAGAAGCGCTTTGGCATAGAATTTTCAGAAGAGATGGTGGCAGGAGATATGTTTACTGTAAAGGATGTGCTTTTTAAGGTCGAGGAGCTGCTCGGTGACAAGCAACAAGCGGCCCCTCGACTTTGTCCCTCGACAAGCTCGGGACTTCGCTCGGGACAGGCAGGCGACAAGAGACAAGTGGAGGAAAAGGCAGTGCGCTGGTCTGAGATCTTAAAACAGGCCCTGCCTCAGGAGTTTCAGAAAAAGATATCGTTGACGTCGGGGTGGATAGATTGCGTCTTCACGTTTTTGATCAAAGGTTTTATCAGTTTATTCTTCAAGGTTTTTTACAGACTAAGCGTGGAGGGGGCCAGCAGGATACCCAAAAAGGGGCCGTACGTCTTATGTGTAAACCACACGAGTTTTCTGGACGGGTTTATTGTGGGGGCCGCTGTGCCGTTTAAGACAGAGCTGGATCTATTTTTTATCGGTTTCAGGCGCTATTTTATATTTCCAATCGTGAGGAATATGGTGAGGCGCGCCAGGATCATTCCCATTGACGCCACTGAGATCGTAGAGGCAATGCAGGGCTCAAGCTTTATCCTGAGGCACAATAAGGCATTGTGTATATTCCCGGAAGGGGAGCGTTCTATAGACGGCAGACTGAAAGAGTTTAAGAAAGGCATAGGCATAATCTCGGGTGAATTAAAGGTGCCGCTTGTGCCTGTTTTTATCAAAGGCGCGTTTGAGGCATGGCCAAGGACAGAGCGTTTTCCAAGACTCAATCCTATAAAGATAAGGTTCGGGGATCCTGTGTCCAGTCAGGAGCTGGCAAAGAGAGGCATGCAGCTTGGCGCAAAGGATGAACACGAGGCAATTGCCCTGGGCATAAGAGAGAAGCTGAAAAGTCTAAACTTATCTGAGAAGAGGAGTGGGTGAGTATGCGGGTTGGGATGTATTATGGTAATCGCGACGTGCGGGTAGAGGAGATGCCGAGGCCAAAGATAGGCAGAGGCGAAGTTCTTGTGCGGGTAATGGCGAGCGGTATCTGCGGCACAGATGTGGTGGAGTGGTACAGGCGGGACAGGGTGCCTCTGGTTCTGGGGCATGAGATAGCAGGCGAGATCGCAGAGGTCGGAGAAGGCGTTAAGCAGTATAAGGTCAAGGACAGGATTTCCGCGTCGCACCATGTGCCGTGCAGCGAATGTCATTATTGCCGTATGGACCACACGAGCGTATGCGATACATTGCGAAAGACAAATTTTCACCCAGGCGGATTTTCTGAATTCTTAAGGGTCCCGGCGATAAATGTGGAAAAGGGTGTTTATAGATTGCAGGACAATGTCTCTTTTGAAGAGGCGACATTTACAGAGCCGCTGGCATGCGTGATCCGCGGACAGAGGTTGGCGAGATATAGATCCGGCCAGGGTGTTCTTGTGATAGGCAGCGGCATATCCGGACTTTTACATATTAAATTGGCAAAGGCGCGCGGATTTGGTAAAATAATAGCCACTGACATAAATGATTTTCGATTAAAAAAGGCAAGGGAATTCGGCGCGGACCATGTTATTCACGCAAAAGAGGATGTAGCGGCCAAGGTCAGGGGCATTAATGGAGGAAAACCAGCGGACCTGGTTATTTTATGCGCTGGCGCAAGATCAGCATTTGAGCAGGCGTTTAAGTCAGTGGACCGCGGCGGAACGATCCTGGTTTTTGCCTCGGCTGAAGAAGGGCTTGAGATCCCGTTGCCGATAAATGAATTTTTCTGGAAGAACGAAGTGACGATCCTCTCTTCCTACGCGGCAAATCCCGAGGAGCACAGGGATGCCCTTGGATTGATAGGGGACGGGAAGGTGGATGTAAAGGAAATGAACACGCACAGGTTTGGCCTCGACGATA
>JABMRA010000012.1 GCA_013202925.1 Candidatus Omnitrophota bacterium
GAGGCAAGCTCAAGCATTTTAAGGCAGGGCGCAGGCACTTATTGACATCTAAATCTTCTAACCGCAAGCGCGGTTTAAGAAAGAGTGTGCTTGTGGAGGGGACAAGAAAAAAGACAACAAAAAAACTGTTACCATACGGATAAATCAGAAGACAGAAGACAGATATCAGAGGACAGAAAAATCTGATTTCTGACCTCTGACCTCTGACCTCTGACTTCTGAACGATTATACAAGGAGGGTACTAACATGTCACGCGTAAAATACGGACCAGCATCCAGGGCTCGCAGGAAAAAGGTCTCAAAGATGGCAAAGGGCCAGCGGGCCGGCAGGAGCAAGTGGCACAGGGTTACAATGGAGTCAGTAAACAAGGCCCTGGCCTATGGCACACGAGACAGGCGCGCCAAAAAAAGGGACTTTCGAAGGCTGTGGATCTTAAGGATCTCCAATGCCTGCAAGGGACTGGGGATATCTTATAGTAAGTTTATAAAGGACCTTAAGGACGCAAAGGTGCATCTCAACAGAAAGATCCTGGCTGAGATCGCAGTCAATGACAAGTCCGCTTTCAAGAAACTGGTGGATAGCGTCAAGCCACAAAAATGATTATTTTTTACAGAAGACAGAGGACAGAAAACAGAGAGTATATCTTTCTGGCTTCTGACATCTGACTTCTGTCTTCTGAAACGTATGCATGGATTAAAGCCGCCTCATATAGTAATATTCAGTTTTCTTATAACGATCCTCATAGGCGCTACTCTGCTATCTTTGCCCCAGAGTTCTGCGAACGGCACTTCTATAGGTATAGTGGACGCATTTTTTACTGCAACAAGCGCCACCTGTGTTACAGGGCTTATTGTAAAGGACACAGGCGCTGACTTTTCTCGTTTTGGACAACTAGTCATACTCTTCCTGCTCCAGATAGGCGGTCTTGGCATAATGACATTGTCCACGTTCTTCGCAATCCTGTTGGGCAGAAAACTTACGCTTAGGGAAAATGTTGTTGTAAAGGGCGCGCTGGACCGCCACTCAGTGGAAGGCCTAAAGACGCTTATACTCTATATCCTCGGGATTACATTGGGTATCGAGTTTATAGGGGCGCTACTTTTGTATAATAGATTCGGAAGCGTATACCCCTCCATATTTCATTCCATATCCGCCTTTTGTAATGCAGGCTTCTCCCTAAATGCAGCGAGCTTCATGAAGTACCGCCAGGATATGTACGTAAATATTGTCATGATGGTCCTGATCATATTGGGCGGCATTGGTTTTATTGTGCTTATAGATATCCCAAAGGTATTCAAGTGGATTTTTAGAAGAGTTGTTTTAAGAAGAAAAGAAGACATAAGGCATCTTTTTTCGAAGATAAGTTTACAGACAAAGATAGTTTTAAGCGTGAGCGCTGTGTTGATACTTTTAGGCGGGGCAGTATTCTTTTTGTTGGAAAATCACAAGATCTTGTACGGTCTTGGGTTAGAGGATAAGATCCTGGTGTCCTTTTTCCAGTCCATTACCTCCAGGACAGCTGGTTTTAATACGGTCCCCGTGGGCAATCTTGCCAGCCCCACGTTATTTTTTCTTATCATATTGATGTTCATAGGTGCCTCTCCTGGCTCCACAGGGGGCGGCATAAAGACATGCACACTCGGAGTGCTTGTGGCAGGGGCGTGGAGCATGATCAAGAACCGCAAGGATATGCATATATTCAAGAGGACCATACCAAGGCCGATATTCAAAAAGGCAGTCATGATAGCAGGCCTTGCTGTGGTGTGGATAGTGATGTTTACAATGCTTTTGAGTTTTACCGAGGACAGGAATGAGGCAATGCCTGATTATTTTTTGAGGATTTTATTCGAGGTCGCGTCCGCGTTCGGCACTGTAGGGCTTTCAACAGGTATCACGCCTATCTTGAGCGCATTTGGCAAGATCGTGATTATCCTTACCATGTTTGTCGGAAGGGTGGGGCCGCTGACGCTTGCCCTTGCTGTTGCAATGAGGGAACAAAAGATATTCTATAAATATCCTGAAGAGAAAGTGATGGTTGGATGATTTGCGAGTTCAGAGGTCAGAAATCAGATGTCAGAGGTCAGAAAAATCTGACTTCTGTCTTCTGACTTCTGAATAACTATTACAAGGAGATGAGAAAATGAGACAGTTCGCAGTAATAGGATTGGGCAGGTTTGGTTTGAGTGTGGCCAAGACCTTGAGCGAGAAGGGGCATCAGGTCCTTGCTGTTGACAAGGACGAGGAACTGGTCCAGGAGGTCTCTGAGTTTGCCACAGAGGCAGTGCAGGTGGATTCCACAGATGAAAAGGCATTGAAGGCAGTGGGCATAATGAACGTGGACGTTGCAGTGGTCGCTATAGGCACGAATCTGGAGGCGTCTGTGCTTACGACATTGATATTAAAAGAGCTGGGCATACAGCACATTGTTGCGCGCGCTGTAACAGATGAACACGGCAAGGTGCTTGAAAAGGTAGGCGCGACAAAGGTGGTATTCCTTGAAAGGGATATGGGTTCGAAGATCGCCAATTCCCTTGTCTCACCGTCTATACTGGAACACATAGAGCTTTCGCCGGAATCCAGCATAATGGAAACAGTGCCGCCCAAGGAGTTTATCGGGAAATCCATCAGGGACCTGGACATCCGCGCAAAATATGGACTTGATATTATTGCAGTGCGGAGAAAAGAAGCATCCAGGGAGGCATCTGGCGAATTGAACGTAGCGCCAAAGGCAGATTATGTTATTAAGCAGGGAGATATTTTTATAATCATCGGCTCGAACGAAAATCTGGATAAATTCAGGAAAAAGTATCACATTGAAAAATAAATTCAGAAGCCGTAAGTTATAAGTTTTAAGCCCTAAGCTTTTTTCTTATAGCTTAAAGCTTACGGCTTATAGCTAATTCAGGGGGTTTAGATGAAATTACTCGAAAAGTTAAAGGGCATAGAGAAAGCTGCTATAAAGGAGATCATAGACGGCGGGAGCCTGGATGAGATGGAGAAGGCCAGGGTAAAATACCTTGGCAGAAAAGGCGCGCTCACCAGCGCAATAAAAAACATGAAGCACGTTGCAAAAAAGGACAAGCCAAGGGTGGGCAAACTTATCAATGAGCTGAAGCAGAAGATGACAGCGCTTATAGAGGAAAAAGAGCGGGGTTTCAGGGAACAGGAGCAGGTCCTTTTTGAGAATAACGACGCAACCCTTCCCGGGATAAAAAGAGAGGTCGGCCACAAGCACCCCCTCATAAAGACCATGGAGGATATTATAGATATATTTGTCAGGATGGGGTTTAAGAGCGTGGATTCGCCTGAGGTGGAGACGGATTTTTATAATTTTGAGGCGCTCAATATACCCAAGAACCATCCTTCGAAGGAGACGTTTCATACCTTTTATGTTGAGGGGGGAAAATTGTTGCGCAGTCAGACATCCACCGCGCAGATAAGGATAATGGAAAAATACAAGCCGCCGCTGCAGGTCATACACGCAGGCAAGGTCTACAGGCCTGACGCAGTGGATGCAAGCCACTCGTTCATGTTTTATCAGATAGAAGGATTTATGGTGGACGAAGGCATAGTTTTTTCTGATCTGAAAGGCGTCCTGGAGAAATTCGCAAAGGAATATTTTGGCCAGGATGTAAAGATGAGGTTCAGGCCGCACTATTTTCCTTTTACAGAGCCGTCAGCAGAAGTGGATATATCGTGTTTTATATGCGAAGGAAAGGGCTGTAGGGTGTGCTCTTACAAGGGCTGGCTCGAGATCCTTGGGGCAGGCATGGTAAACCCGAGGGTGTTCGAATTTGTAAAATATGACCCTTCAAAATATACGGGATTTGCGTTTGGCATGGGCATTGACAGGATCTCGATGCTGAAGCATGGCATAGACGATATTAGGTTGTTCTATGAAAATGATGTGAGGTTTTTGAAGCAGTTCTAACCAAGCTTTAAGCCTTAAGTTTTAAGCTGTAAGAAAAATAGTTACAGCTTATAGCTTACAGCTTATAGCTTAAAACGGAGGTGAATATGTATAAACTATTTATTTTTTTCTATGTATTATTATTGGCCATCCTTGGCGTCGGAGCTACGCTTATGGCCGAAGAGATAACGTTAACAACCTATTATCCTGCGCCGTATGGAAATTACGAAGAATTGCAGGCTACAAAACTTGCTGTAGGTTCTGCAACAACCATGCCTACGACGGACGGGGATTTAAATGTTAGCGACACCATAAATGCCACAGCTTATTCAGTTGGCGGCACTGCTGGGCATACCAATACTTATACGGTAGTAACATCGGTGGATTTCGTGAACCAAGCAGTAACAACAGAGGAAATTACCGTTACAAACGGAATAGTTATTCCATAATTCTCGATCCCCCTTGACATCGAAGATGTTAAGGGTCGCTCGAACAATATTCTTCGAGCTAAGTCGAGAAGAATATTCATAAAGAGAAAGGTAATCATGCGCGTCAGTTTAGATTGGTTAAAGGATTTTGTTGAGACAAAGGACAGCTTGGAAAAGATACAGCAGGTCCTCACCATGACAGGCCTGGAGGTCACTGGCGTTGTGGAGGTAGAGGGCGATAGTGTTATGGATATAGAGATCACGCCTAACCGGGCAGACTGCCTTTCTGTGTTGGGCGTTGCAAGGGAACTCGCGGCAGCCACAGGCAAGACATTGAAGATCCCGGCATCAGTTAAAAAGACCTACATGAAACAAGGCCCTGGCCGGGGCGGCGCAAAGATAGAGATACAAGACAAGAAGGGCTGCCCAAGATATGTGGGCTGCGTTATAAAAAATGTAAAGGTCGGGCCTTCTCCCAAATGGCTTGTTACGAGATTAAATGCCATGGGCGTGCGTTCCATCAACAATATAGTGGACATAACGAATTACGCACTGTTTGAGACAGGACAGCCCCTGCATGCATTTGATCTGGATAAACTGGACGGGAAAAGGATAGTCATCAGGAGAGCAAAGAAAGGCGAGGACATTGTTACTATTGACGGCGTGAAGAGGGAACTTGACCCGACCATGCTGGTTATAGCAGACAAGGAAAGACCAGTAGCAATAGCAGGCATAATGGGCGGCAAGGACACTGAGATATCAGAGGGCACCAAGCATGTTTTACTTGAGAGTGCGTATTTTGACCCGATAGTCATAAGAAAGACACAGAGGCAGCTCGGACTTGCGTCAGAATCCAGTTATAGATTTGAAAGGGGCGTTGACCCTGGCATGATCCTCTCTGCCAGCGCAAGGGCCCAGGAGATAATCAAGAACGAAGCAGGCGGCAGACTCTCAGGCACAGTCACTGACGTGGGAGGTAAGCGCATCAAGGAAAGAGAGATTGTGCTCGAACTGGGTGAGATCCCGAGGGTGCTGGGGATAGATATTCCTTCCGGGAATGTCATGGAGCTATTCAATAGATTAGATCTGAAATCAATCAAGAAGGGGAAGGGAAAGATTGTGGTAAAGGTCCCTTCTTACAGGCAGGACTTAGAGGTCGGGATAGATCTCATAGAAGAGGTAGCAAGGTTATATGGTTACGACAATATGCCTGCAAAATTCCCAGCGCTTATAAAAGACAAAAGCTACGAAGAGGAAAAGAAGGGCCAGGTCTTTTTGGAGAAAGAGGCGAAGAGGGTCCTTTGCTCTCTCGGCATGAATGAGATCGTAACGTACACATTGACAAGCAGGTCTTCTATGGAGGCATTAGGCATAGCATTTGACAATCTAATACGGCTGGTGAACCCATTGAGCTCCAACCAGGAGTTTATGAGGCCCGGACTTCTCTCAGAGATGCTGGAGGTCCTGGGTTGGAATTTAAACAGGAAAAATACGCTCCTTCAGCTTTTTGAATTGAACAAGGTCTACCTAAGGGGCAAGGATGCTGGCGAGATACAGGAGAAGATGATGCTGTCATTGGGTATGTGCGGCGCCACAAACGGAAACTGGAAAGATAAATCAAGGGATATAGACTTTTTTGATTTAAAGGGGGTCGTGGAGTCTTTCCTGCGTGCGCTTGGCATAAAGGATTATACACTAGAGACAGCAGTTTCTTTTATATTCAAGGACAAGATGTCGGCCCAGATAAAGATAGGCGGCAGGGTATACGGCGTCTTTGGAGAGGTAAAATCCGAGATCGCAAGAAAATTTGATATAAAAGAGAAGGTATATGTAGCAGATATAGACATGGAGGAATTGTTTAAGCGCGTAGATTTAAAGAAGAGGTTTGTGCCGCTTCCCCGGTACCCTTCCATAAAACGAGACATCTCTATGCTGGCGGATGATTCTGTAAGCGCCTCGAGCATTTTTGAGGTCATAAAAAACGAGGCAAGGGACCTTGTAAGGTCAATAGATGTCTTTGATTTATATAAGGGGCAGCAGATAGAGCCGGGCAAAAAAAGCCTGGCATATACCCTGGAATACCGCTCGGATGAAAAGACATTGAAGGACGAAGAGGTCATCGAGATACATAAAAATATCCAGGAGACCCTGGTTAAAAAACTCAATGTCCAGATTAGATAGCGGATAGCGTAGAGCGGGTAGCGGATAGTAAAAATGCGCTAAAGGATTGATTTTGGTTCAAATGTATGTTATAATATAGGTATCCCTGCAGTGTGCGTGTTGAATGGGAAGTTTTTGAACCAACACCAACACATTGGGAGCCTAACTTTAGATGCGGCTGTAGACCTTGCCCCTAGGGGCAAGGGAACATTAAGCATTTAAGAGGGCACCCACCTGTTTATTAGGTTCAACAAGACGACCTTTCACACGGCATGAGTGGGGATTTTTATTTTTACCATGCCGGATCTATTCGAATCCCAGAAATCTCAGAAAAAAAATCTTACAGGACTCCCTCTGGCCGTAAGGATGCGGCCCAGGAATCTGGATGAATTTGTTGGTCAAACGCATATGCTCGGCGAAGGGAAACTTTTGCGCCGGGCCATAGACGCTGACAGGATCACCTCACTCATCCTCTATGGCCCACCTGGGACTGGCAAGACCGCCCTTGCATATCTAATAGCAAACATCACAAAAACCCATTTCTGCGAAGTAAATGCCGCGATTTCCAATGTTCAGGAGTTAAAGGCAGCAATAAGTTCCAGCAAGGAGCGCGAAAGGGCCGGAAAAGGAAAGACAATACTTTTTATAGACGAGATACACCGATTCAACAAGGCACAGCAGGATGTATTGATGCCTGATGTGGAGAGGGGCAATCCTGTCCTGATCGGCGCAACAACCCATAATCCGTTCTTTTCATTGGTATCTCCGCTCATCTCGCGCTCCATTGTCTTTGAGTTAAAAAGGCTGTCGAAGGAAGAGCTGGTCGTGATATTGAAAAACGCGCTGAAGGATAAAGCGAGGGGGCTGGGGAAACTTTCCATTAAGATCGATGAAAAGACCCTGGCGTTTTTGGCAGAGGCCTCAGATGGAGATGCCAGAAAGGCGCTCAATGCGCTGGAGGTAGGCGCATTGACTACAATGCCTGCGAAAGGCAGGACCATAGATTTCAATATAGGGGTAGCAGAAGATAGTATACAGAAAAAGGCAGTGATGTATGACAGGGACGAGGACGCGCATTACGATACGATATCTGCCTTTATAAAGAGCATGCGCGGCTCTGACCCTGACGCAGCCTTATACTGGCTTGCGAAGATGCTTTACGCAGGGGAAGACCCGAGGTTTATTGCGCGCCGCATTGTGATATGCGCTGCAGAGGATGTGGGGAACGCTGACCCGCAGGCCCTGGTGGTCGCAAACGCTGCGTTTCAGGTGGCTGAATTTGTCGGCATGCCTGAAGCGAGGATCCCGCTTGCCCAGGCAGTATGCTACATCGCGTGCGCGCCAAAAAGCAATGCTTCTTATCTCGGTATTAACAAGGCCATGAAGGACGTGGAGGAGTCAAGGACCATGGAGGTGCCTGCGCACCTCAAGGACTCGCATTATCCTGGCGCAAAAAAATTGGGCCACGGTGAGGGCTATAAGTACAGTCATCAGTACAAAGACCATTACGTAGAGCAGGAATATATCCCTGACAAGAAAAAATATTACGAGCCAACCGATATCGGATACGAGAAAAAGATAAGAGAATACCTAGCCAAGATTAGAGATAATAAGTCTGTGTAGGGATTTCAATATGAATAAAAAGGCGGTTTCGTTGTTTTCCGGAGGGTTGGACAGCATGCTGGCCACCAGGCTTATGGTCGAGCAGGGCATAGAGGTGCATGCCTTGAATTTTTTGACCATATTCTGCACCTGCACGTCCAAGGGCTGCATGCATCAGGCAACAAAGGCAGCGAAAGAACTGGGCGTGCCCTTAAAGGTGATGAACATAACCCAGGAATACATGGAGGTAGTCAAGAAGCCAAAATACGGCCGCGGCAGAGGCATGAATCCGTGCATTGATTGCAGGGTCTTTACGTTCAGGAAGGCCCGTTCTTTTATGGAAGAGATAGGCGCGGGATTTATTATAACAGGAGAGGTGCTTGGAGAAAGGCCTATGTCGCAGAGAAGAGGCGCCATGGAGATAATAGAGAGGGAGTCAGGGCTCCAGGGGCTGATCGTAAGGCCGCTCTGCGCAAGATTGTTCGAGCCGTCTATACCTGAAAAAACCGGCATTGTGGATAGAGATAAGTTATTAGATATACAGGGGCGTAGACGCGAGACGCAGATCGCGCTTGCAAAGGAATTTGGGATAAATGATTATCCATGCCCTGCGGGGGGGTGTCTTTTAACAGATAAAGGTTTTTCCAATAAATTAAAAGACCTCTTTAAATATGACCCTCAGTATGACATCAGCGATCTGCACCTATTGAAGGTTGCGAGGCAGTTCAGGATAAAGGAATCCTTGAAGTTATTCGTGGGCCGCAATCAAAGGGAGAATGAGTCATTGCTTACCTTTTCACGGCCAGGAGATTATATATTTGATGTTGTGGATATACCC
>JABMRA010000074.1 GCA_013202925.1 Candidatus Omnitrophota bacterium
TGGCCTGATTTGAACAGGCGACCCTCTGCTTAGAAGGCAGATTCTCTATCCATCTGAGCTACAGGGACGACTTCTTGCGTGTTTAACTTCCATTGTCAGTGAAAAGTTAAAAGTTTAAGGTTTTTTCACCTTTCACTTTAAACCTCTCACCTTACACCAACAACTCGACTCAACTGAGTTTTGGTCGGGGCGGCTGGACTCGAACCAGCGACCCCCTGCTCCCAAAGCAGGTGCTCTAGCCAAACTGAGCCACGCCCCGTTCCAAATCACTCAAGTCCTACAATTTTAGCAGGGCTGTTCTAAAAAGTTGACCCTGAGCAAGGTCGAATGGGTCAAAACGTATCTCTTTATAATCTTCCTTGCCTCGATCAATGCCCTGCTTCTATGGCTTATCCTGTTCTTTTTCTTCAGGCCTAGCTGCGCAAACGTCTTTTTGTATCCGTAAGGTACGAAGATGGGGTCATATCCAAATCCGGTCCTGCCTATTGGCCTAAATCCTATCCGTCCCCTGCATCTACCTTCTGCCAGGCCAACCATCTTTCCTCTATCAGCAACAGCAATAACGCACCTGAACACCGCTGTTCTTTTGGCGCGCGGCACTGCATTCAGCAGCTTCAAGACCTTTTTGTTGTTGCTGGCATACGTAGCGCCTTTTCCTGAAAAGCGCGCTGAATGCACGCCCGGCTCTTTTCCAAGCGCCTCGATCTCAAGGCCTGAATCGTCTGCTACTACGAACCTGCCAAGAAATCGCGAGACATGGACTGCCTTTTTCTTTGCGTTGGCCTCGAGCGTCCTGCCGTTTTCTATGACCTCTGGCACGTTTCTAAAATTATCGAGAGAGACGACCTCTAGCGGCAATCCCCTAAGAAGCGCGCTTATCTCCTTTAATTTATCCTGATTTCTCGTAGCAACAACGAGTTCCATCACAAATCTATCTTTAAAATCTTACCCTGCAGACCAACAAGGCCCTCGATGCCCTTTTCTGCCAACAAAATCAATTTGTCCAGATCCTTTTTCGCAAAAGGTGTCTTTTCCGCTGTGCCCTGCACCTCGACAAGCTTTCCCTGTCCTGTCATGACTATGTTGATGTCCACGTCTGCCTTTGAATCCTCTTCATAATTCAGATCCAGGCAGATGTTCCCGTCAATAATGCCTGCGCTTACAGCAGCGACATAATCCTTTACAGGGATAGCATCTATCTTATTTTGCTTTTTTAAAACCTCGAGCGCATCCGCAAGGGCGATAAAACTCCCTGTAATGCTTGCGGTACGCGTTCCTCCGTCAGCCTGTATAACGTCGCAGTCGATCCATATGGTCCTTTCGCCCAGCTTTTCAAGCTCCACTACCGAACGCAGGCTCCTGCCAATAAGACGCTGTATCTCCTGGGTACGGCCGCTCTGCTTGCCGGCTGAAGATTCCCTGCGTATCCTGGTCTGACAGGAACGAGGAAGCATCCCATACTCTGCCGTTACCCAGCCTGAACCCGTGCCCCTTAAAAAAGGCGGGACCTTTTCTTCTATCGAGGCAGTGCAGATGACCTTTGTGTTGCCTACCTCTATCATGCAGGACCCTTCTGCAAACTTCATGACGTCTCTCTTTATTTTCACCTTTCTCATCTGGTCGGCATTGCGCCCGTCGTTTCTCATTTTCCCTCCATCCTCATCTGACAGATACGATCGCTGGAAAATCCTTTACCACTAATCTGCGCATGGCCTCTGTGCCTAAGTCCTTGTAAGCCACTACAGTACTCTTCTTTACAAATTCTCTTAAATACGCGCCTGCCCCTCCGACGGTTATAAAATATACCGCGCCGGATCTCTTTGTAGCAGAGACCACATCTTTTGATCTCTCGCCCTTGCCTATCATACCAATAAGGCCATGCCTCAATAAAACCGGCGTAAACGGATCCATCCTGGCGCTTGTGGTTGGGCCGCACGAACCGATAACCTGTCCCTTTTTTGCAGGAGTTGGGCCTGTGTAGTAGATCGTCTCGCCCTTAATGGAAACCGGTATCTGCTTCCTGGATTTCAGCGCCTCGACCAATCTCTTATGCGCTGCATCCCGGGCAGTCAACAGCGGTCCACTCAGCAAGACCTCTTCGCCTTGCCTCAGCGTCTTTATAACATCCTTTGTCAACGGTAAATATATCCTTCTCATCTCCACCTGAAATGCTTTACACTTTAGTCCTGGACTAAATGGGCAA
>JABMRA010000075.1 GCA_013202925.1 Candidatus Omnitrophota bacterium
GTAAAAAATTAACATGTTGACTTAGTAACAACATAAAAATAGGGCATTGTACTATTTGAATAGTTACGTTTACGCTCTGCCCGCTCGTCGCAGCGATGCCTCTCAAGGCACTGGCTGGAGCGTGCAGAGTGCAGCCAAACATTGAAAGTATTACAAATAGGAGCGCTCTATTGAAGGCGGATGTTGGAGGTCTTGTGGGCGGTGATAAAAAGGTGGGTACCGAGCTTCTCTACCGAATCGTATATCCTGCCCATTGAGTCAATAAAGCAGGAGTAGCCGGTGTTGGCGCAACGGATGACTGGGACGCGGTTTTCTATTGCCCTGAAGACAGAGCACGCAGCGTGTTGGTAAGATGCGCCGCTTTTACCATACCACGCATCGTTAGTGATAACAATAAGAAGCTCAGCGCCATTTTTGACAAATCTCCTGGCCAGCTCCGGAAATACATCTTCAAAGCATATCAGGGCGGCGAATTTTGGCCCGAGGTCGAAAACCTTAAAATCCTTTCCGGCCGTAAACTCTCCTAATTCTCCAAACACCATGGTGCGCAAGAACGGAAACCTGTCGGAAAACGGCACGTATTCGCCAAAGGGAACAAGGTGGATCTTGTCGTATTTATCGAGGATCTCTCCCTGCCCTGAAATCAAAACAGCGCTATTAAAACTCTTTAAACCTTTTTCAGTATTGGCTCCTAATAAAAGCGGGGTCCTTGTCTCTTTTGCCAAAGCTAAAATCCTGGCTGTCATTCCCCTGTCGCTTATTAAAAATCCGGGAAATGACGTCTCCGGCCACACTATCAGGTCAGGCTCGTCCAGCGCCGCCATTTTCGTAAGCCTGGTGTATCTTTCCAAAATATATTCAGTCTCACCGGAGTCCCACTTTTTCTCCTGTGGAATGTTGCCCTGGATGACTGAAACCTTGATGCTATCTACCGCTTGCCTCTCTTCTTGCAATCTAAAAAACCCATAGCCATAGACAAAGAAAAGAATCAATGCTACAGAGGACAGAGGACAGAGGACAGAGGACAGCTTTTTCTGACCTCTGACTTCTGACCTCTGACTTCTGACCTCTGACTTCTGACCTCTGACTTCTGCAACCAAGCTAATCAGCTTCCATACCGTTACATTCACCAGCATTATCACAAACGACACGCCATAGACGCTGGAAAAATCCGCGATCTGAATAATGGGTAAATTTTCATACTGCGAATAACCCAACGAGGTCCACCCAAAACCGGTAAAGAGGTTGGATTGGGCGTACTCGAGAAGGGCCCAGAGGAGCGGGGCCACAAAGATCGTGAATCGTGAATCGTGAATCGTGAATCGTGAAAAAAGATATCCAAAAATCCCAAAATATAAAGCCAGGTAAAGACAGAGCACGATCAGTCCGATAACCGAGACGTGATACAACCAGTACAAAGTCCCCAAATAAAATAAAAATCCGCAGATATATGAGATCAGAAATGCCTTTAAGGGGGTCTTGTTCTGGAGCGCGAAAAACAGCGGGACAAAACCTATGAATGCGAGGTAGCTGAGATTAAAATTCGGGAAGGCAAGGATTAAAAGTATCGCTGAAGTGATTAAAAGTAGCATATATTTTAATTTTCCGCGTAGATTCCGCGATTATTTTCCGCAGCATTTTTTGTATTTTTTTCCGCTGCCGCAGGAACACGGCTCGTTTCTTCCGACCTTGGCCTCGGCGCGTTTATGCGGCGTGGGCGGCCCTGGAAGATCTTGTGGGGCTGCAGACGGACTTGACATGGGCGTTATCTCGCCATGGACAAACTGCTGCGGGAGTGACTGAAAGATACCCCGAGGCGCTGCCTCTTCCCGCATTGCCTGCACCTTGAACAAAAATTCTATTGTCTCGTCCTTGATAGAGTCTATCATTGCCATGAACATATTGTAACCCTCGTGCTGATATTCCACCAGGGGATCGCGCTGGCCGTATGCCCTGAGGCCGATGCCTTCTCTTAAATTGTCCATCGCGTGCAAGTGGTCTTTCCATTTTGAATCAATGACCTGAAGCATGATCATCTTCTCTATATGCCTTAAAAGGGCCGGGCCCATTTTCTTTTCTTTCTCCTCATACGCTGATTTAACTGCGCAGACCAGATCGTCGAGGATCTGGTCTGCGGCCTTGCCCTCAACCATGTCCTCCAGGCCCTGGATGCGTATATTAAACTTTGACCAGGACCATTCATTGAATTCGCTGTATTTCCAGTCAGACTTATGGACATCTGGATTGAGATACAGTCCCATTGCGCCGTCTATGACCTCTTCTATGATCTCGTAGACATGCGCCTTTAGATCGTCGCCGAACAGGACCTTTTTCCGCTCGTCGTATATGACCTCTCTCTGCTTGTTCATTACATTGTCGTATTCCAGGACATGCTTGCGTATATCAAAGTTATGCTGCTCTACGCGCTTCTGGGCCACCTCAATCGCCCTTGTTACGAGCGGGTGTTGGATATCCTGGCCTTCCTCTATGCCGAGCCGGTCGTATATAGCCGAGATCCTGCCAGAACCAAACAGCCGCATCAGATCATCTTCAAGCGAGATATAAAATCTGGAAGAACCAGGGTCGCCCTGCCTTCCTGCGCGGCCGCGCAGCTGGTTATCTACGCGCCTGGATTCGTGACGCTCTGTGCCTATGACGTGGAGGCCGCCGAGAGAAACCACTTCTTCGTGTTCCTTGGCCGCCTTCTCCCTTGCCTCGTCAAGCAATTTATCGACCTCTTCCTTGTTAACATCCTTTGGCCCCATGCCTTTTGCCTTTAGCCAGTCATTCACCATAAATTCAGGATTGCCGCCAAGCAGGATGTCTGTGCCGCGACCAGCCATATTTGTGGCAATGGTCACCCCTTTGAACCGGCCTGCCTGCGAAACGATCGTTGCCTCCAGCTCGTGATATTTTGCATTCAGCACATTGTGCGGGATACCGCGATTCCTTAAAAAAGATGCCAGGCGTTCTGATTTTTCTATGGAAATAGTGCCGACAAGGACCGGCCTTCCTTTTCTGTGCAGCTCCTCGATCTCATTGCATACTGCATTGAATTTTTCTTTTTCTGTCTTATAAATGACGTCGGGATGATTTGTCCTTACAAGCACCTTATTCGTCGGCACTGCTACGGTGTCCAGTTTGTAGATATGACTGAACTCGTTGGCCTCTGTCATTGCAGTGCCTGTCATACCGGAAAGTTTTTTGTACATCCTGAAATAATTTTGGAATGTGACCGTAGCGAGTGTCTGGTTCTCCCTCTCTATCTTCATGCCCTCTTTTGCCTCTACTGCCTGGTGAAGCCCGTCTGACCAGCGCCTCCCGGGCATGAGCCGGCCCGTGAATTCGTCTACGATGATCACGCCTTCGTCCTTTACAACATAATCCACGTCCTTCTCAAAAAGATTATGCGCCTTCAGGGCCTGTATCACGTGATGGCGGTATTCCATTGTGCTCACATCGTGCATATTGTCGATACCCAGCATCTCAGCGACCTTTGCCTCGCCATCTTCTGTCAGATGGGCGGTATGTGCCTTTTCATCTACGATATAGTCATAGCCCTTTGACAGGTCTATGCCTTTGAATTTCGCGTCTATCTCGTCCTTTTCTAAAATTATCCTCCCCTTAAGTCGCGGAACAACCTTATTGCATGTATAATATTTATCAGTGGACTCCTCTGACGGGCCTGAGATAATGAGCGGCGTGCGCGCCTCATCAATAAGGATCGAGTCCACCTCGTCGACTATTGCAAAGTTCAGCTCGCACTGCGCCATGTCCTCGCGCCTTATGACCATATTGCTCCTTAAATAATCAAAACCAAATTCATTGTTCGTACCGTAGGTGATGTCGCTATTGTAGGCCATCTGCCTGAGGTCCGGCCCCATGTCATGTTGGATAACTCCTACCGTAAGTCCCAGAAATTCATACACAGGCCCCATCCATTCCCTGTCCCTGCGCGCAAGATAATCATTCACCGTTATAATATGGGTGCCTTTTCCTGTCAGCGCATTCAAATATGCGGCCAGGGTCGCTACAAGCGTCTTTCCCTCGCCGGTCGCCATCTCAGCGATCTTTCCCTGATGAAGAACGATACCGCCGATAAGCTGCACATCAAAATGACGCATGCCAATAGTGCGGCGCGCAGCCTCCCGCACCACACTGAACGCCTCTGGGATCATGCTATCTAAGGTCTCGCCTTTGGAAATCCGCCTTCTAAACTCGTCTGTTTTTTCCCGGAGTCCGCTATCGCTAAGTCCCTGGACCTCTGGCTCCAGAGAATTTATCTTATCCACGAGCGGCTGAAACCTCTTGACCTGCCTCTCGTTTTCATTCCCAATAATTTTATTCAATATCCATGCAAACATAAGTTAGTTACCAGTAACTGGTAACCCATAACCAGGAATAAAAAACTTAAAAGCCGCGTAAACAGGATTTCTAAAAATTCCTGGTTACTAGTTACTGGTTACCGGTTACTATACAGTCGCCCTCCATTTCAGAAACGCCTCTATGAATCCGTCCAGGCCGCCGTTCATCACTGCGCCTACATTTGATGTCTCATGATTGGTCCTGTGGTCCTTTACCATTGAGTAAGGGTGCATTACGTACGAACGGATCTGGCTGCCCCATTCTATCTTCTGCTTCTTGGAGTACTCCTTTTCTATCTCCTTCTTTTTTTCTTCCATCTTCGCTTCATAAAGCCTTGCCTTTAAGACCTTCATTGCAGTGGCCTTGTTTTTATGCTGCGAACGCTCGTTCTGGCACTGCACTACAATACCTGTGGGCAAATGCGTGATCCTCACCGCGGAATCCGTAACATTCACATGCTGTCCGCCTGCGCCGCTCGAGCGATACGTATCGACCCGCAGCTCCGACTCCTTTATATCCACCTCTATATCATCCTCGACCTCTGCAATGACATCCACAGAGGCAAAAGATGTATGGCGTCTCTTGTTTGAGTCAAAAGGCGATATCCTGACAAGCCGATGCACGCCCCTTTCTGATTTAAGATAACCGAATACATACGGCCCTGTCATGATCATGACAGCGCTCTTTATGCCTGCCTCTTCTCCGGACAACGTGTCGATTATCTGCGTCTTGTACCCCCTGGCCTCAGCCCACATCGAATACATCCTCAAGAGCATATTTGCCCAGTCGCAGGACTCTGTGCCGCCCGCCCCTGCATGCACTATGAGGATGGCGTCGTTCCTGTCCAGCTGTCCGTTCATCAGCCTTTTGAATTCCAGGGCCTCTACATCCTTTTCCAATCTGTCTAATAGCTCCAGTGTCTCTTTTATGATATCCTGATCCGGCTCTTCTGAAAGCAATTCTGCTGATGCCGCTGCATCTGCAAACTTCCCCATGCAGTCAAAATAATCCCCAAGGGTCGCCTTGACAGACTTCAATTTTTGTATAACCGCCTGCGACTTCTCCTGATTGTCCCAGAATCCAGGACTGGCCATCTCAGACTCGAGCTTCTTTAACAAGGCCTCGTTGCTGTCCACGCCCAGATACTGCCTAAGACCTGTGAGTTTCTTTTGCAGTTCTTTTAGTTTTGATTTTATTACGTCCAGCATCTCTTTCTGTCTCCAGCAATCTTCTTTTTAAATCCGCGCCCAACGCATACCCTCCGGGCGAGCCATCTGAATGCACCACTCTATGGCAAGGCACGATGATGGTAAACTGGTTCTTCTTAAGCGCTGTGCCTACAGCCCTTACAGCGGCCGGCCTTCCTGCCTTCCGGGCTACCCAGGCATAACTCCTTGTCTCGCCAGCTGGTATCTGCTTCACCACAGTATATACCTTTTTCTGAAATGAAGTCAATGGTTTCATTAAACAGCCTTAAGTTGTAAGTTATAAGTTTTAAGCTGCAGTAAAAAATCTTTGTTTTTTTTAGTTTTTGCTTACAGCTTAAAGCTTAGGGCTTACAGCTTTGCATCGGAGTTTGTGATGATACTTCAGCGCGAAGCGATGCGCCTCGTCCCTTATCTGTTGGATAAAATAAAGGATCTGCGAATCCCTGTTTATATCCAGGGGCGTCTTTGCGCCGCGCGTATATATCTTTTCTTCGCGTTTTGCAATGGATGCAACCGGCACATGCCGCAGGTTCAACCTTACGAGTTCGTCATACGCCACATTCAGGTGGCCTTTGCCGCCGTCTATTATAATAAGGTCGGGAAATGCGCCCTTTTCCTCCTTTAATCTCTTGTATCTACGCCTAACGATCTCACGGATCATCGCATAATCATCGATTGCCTTCACATGCTTTATCCTGAACTTCCTGTAATTCGATTTGTCCGGCCTGCCATTATTAAAATACACCATGGAGCCGGATGCATCCTGGCCGGATATATTCGAGACATCAAAGGCCTCTATCCTTAAAGGCAGCCTCGGAAGCCGCAGAAGCCTTTTTAATTTTACAGCCACGTCCCCCCACCCGCTATAATCCCTGAGCTTCTTGCCAGGCACCTCTGAAAGCGCGGAGATCCTGTTTCTGACAATGACTGCCTCTTCAAAGCTTTCCTTCTTTACCAGCTCATTCATCTGCCCCGTCAATTCCTTTAACAGGGTCGTCTTTTTTCCTTCGAGAAACAACACCATCTGTCTTACGATCTCGGCATACCCTTTTTCGCTGATCTCTCCGACGCACGGCCCCATACACTGACCAATATGATAGGATAGGCAGACCTCTTTAGGGATCCTCCTGCACTGCCTCAGGGGAAAGATGCCCTTCATAACCGAAAGGGCATTGCGCAAGAGTTTCACGCGCGTGTACGGCCCGAAATACCTGGAACCGTCCGCAACCTTTTTTCTCGTAATAATCATCCTGGGGAATTTTTCATTCAACATCAATTTTAAAAAAGGAAAGCTCTTGTCGTCTTTGAGCTCCACGTTGTACTTCGGCCTCTTCTCCTTTATAAGATTTGCCTCGTATATAAGCGCTTCTTCTTCCGAGGTCGTAACTATGTAATCCAGGTCCTTCACGCGCTCCATCATAGACATCTGTCGGGCCGTCCGCGGCCTTTTCTCCTGAAAATAACCGGGGACCCTTTTGGAAAGGTCCTTGGCCTTCCCGATGTAAAGCGTGTCTCCGCAGCCGTCCTTCAGCATATACACGCCAGGCGCCTTTGGAATCTTTTTTATTTTCTCTTTAATGCCCATTTCAGAAATTCCATTGCCTCTTTTATATCAAACAAAAATGCGGCCAGGATGTAACTCGCCATACCTATTAATATCACAATAAAGAGATTCAATCCTATTCTATATGCACTGAAGTAAATAAGCGCGGCCATCACAAGACTCGCCAGCAATGTCTTTATAAACGAACTCAGTATGCGCAGCCCGTCCAGATCGCCGATCTTTCTTCTCAACATAAAAAACAGCAGGAAGAAATTAAAACTCCCTGAGCATGAGGTGGCCAGGGCAAGACCGCTTATCTTTAACGGGAACATAAATATGATGTTCAGTATTATATTGAGGACCAATGACATGCTCGCGATCTTTACAGGCGTGAGCGTGTCTTTCAGGGAATAAAAGCATGATACCAGGATCTTGATCCCTGCGTAGCTAAAAAGTCCTATTGAATAAAATATAAGCGCATTCGCGGTTATGAACGTTGAATAATGGCCGAACGCGCCTCTCTCAAACAGCGTGCTGGTTATGGGCCTGGCGAGCACGATCAGACCCAAAGAAGCCGGGAGCATGATAAAATTCACTGCCCTCAATGAAAACGAAAGCGTCTCTTTTAATTTGGAAAGCCCGGACTCAAGGGCCTGCCTGGACATGGTCGGCAATGCAGCCTGCGCAATAGCGATCCCGAATATTGCCAGAGGAAACTGGAAGATCCTGTTGGCATAGTAAAGCGCTGCCACTCCGCCTTCGCCCACTATATGCGAAAGGGACGCGAGCATTGTATTTATAAAAATATTTATCTGGTACACGCAGGAACCGAAGATCCTCGGGACCAGCAACGTGCCTATTTTTTTAACAGCCTCATGGCGTAACCCGCTTGCAAGGTTAAAAGAAAACCCCTTGCTGAACAATACGGGTATCTGCACGGCCAGTTGAACAACGCCGCCTATCAAGACACCTGTTGCAAGGGCAGAGACACTGCCCTGTCTCAATAAGGCGCAGATTATGATCGAGAGATTCAGTATCGCAGGCGCAAACGCAGGCGCTGAAAAATGTTTGAGGGAATTCAGGACACCCATGCTGTAGGCGAAGAGCCCCACGAGCAGGATATACGGAAACATGAAACGCGTCAGGTATATCGTAACGCGCAATTTTTCAGGATCACCTATAAACCCGGGCGCTATCAAACGCACTATAACCGGCGCAAACACCACGCCCAGAAGAGTCACGCCTGCCAGCGCAATAAGTATTACATTTAAAAGCACGTTTGCCAGGTGCCAGAATTCTTCCTTCTTTCTCGTCGCAGAATACTCGCTCAAGACAGGCACGAACGCGGCATTGGTAGCCCCTTCGCCTATCAGATCCCTGAGCATGTTCGGTATGCGGAACGCCACCACAAATGCCTGGGCATAGCGCGCAGTCCCGAAAAACTTTGCGATCAGGATGTCACGCGCAAAGCCCAACACCCTGCTTATAACCGTAGCAAACCCTATGATCCCCGCAGATTTAATGATATGTTTTCTGGACATAATTGTTTAGCGTACAGCGGATAGCGAATAGGAAAAACTATCCGCTAAACGCTATACGCTAATATCCCCTTGACATCTTCGACGGTATATGTTATCTTATTTCCTTAAAAAGGAGCGACTATGCCGATATTACACGCAGCCTACAAAAGTATAAAGGTAACAAAAAGAAGGACGGCTCGAAATCTACCTATAAGATCCCGCCTCAAGACAGAGACGAAGAAATTTATAGAGCTGATTGCGTCCAAAAAACTGGAAGAGGCGAAAAAGCAACTTAATGCCCTGATGTCCGAGCTCGACAGGGCCAGTTCCAAAGGCGTAATTCACAGAAATACTGCCTCGCGTAAAAAATCCCGCCTGGCTAAAAAATTACAAAGTACACAGGTTTCAGAAGACAGAGGACAAACGACAGAGAACAGAAAAACTTGACATCTGTCTTCCGACATCTGTTTTCTGACTTCTGTCTTCTGAAATACGATTCCCAACTCTGGCTCAAGAGCACATCTTTACTATCAATCTCTCTATTACAGTAGTCGGTGGCATGCCTGTCTTGATGCCCAGATCTGCCTTTAATATCTCGTCCAATAAAACCAGTATCTGACCCTTTTTGAACCCAGCTGCGTTTCGCGCGATCTGCTCAAACTGCCTCGGATGCAGGCCAAGGTCCTTGCGCATCTCTGCATTGCTTTTAATCTTCAGGAGTTCCCGCGTCCTAAAGATCATCCTGGCATTCCACGCCATAAGACCCAACAGCTCTGTCTCTTTTTTCCTGTCTCTTTTAAGAGACGAGAATACCCGCAAGGCTGTCCTGGCATCCTTTTTCTCGATGCCCCGTATAAGGTCAAAGGCAGTATGTGAAGGATTTACACCTATTATCTTTTCAACTGCCTTTGCTGTTACCAGAGGCCTCTTTCCGATATACAGGATTATATTATCCATATTGGAAGAAAGCGTCCTTAGATCATTCGGAAGGCCTTCCTTTATCGCATTGACCGCCTCCAGGGATATCTTTTTGCCGGAGGACCCTGCCTTTCTAATCAGCCACGTATTAAGGGCCGGATCCGTCAGCCTCCTGTAATAGATCAGCTGCGCGAGTTTCGAGGCCTCCAAAAGGAATTCCCCTTTTATGACAGAAGAGCGGCTTTCAATAACGAATACGGAGCTCTCCCTTGGATGCCCTAGATAAAAAAGAACGGATTCTTTTTGGGGTGCGGCCAGTGAATCGGCGTCCTTCAACACAACCACCCGTTTCTCTGACAGAAAAGGCAGGGTATTCAGACCCTCGAGCATTTCCTTGAGGTTAAAATCCTTTTCCCTGGCATAAAATACGCTGTAATTGAGGTCTTTTGTCTGGCTGCTTAAGAATTTTGCCTTCAGCTTTTCAACGGCCTCTTCTTTTAAGAAATCTTCTTCTCCAAGCAAAAGATAAGCGGAAAAAATTTTGGTGGGCATATATTTAAATTACCTCTCGCCTTCGGCTCGGGTAATTTCACAGATAATCACAGATTTCGTGTACAATTCGTGCTTTACGGATGATCGCAGATATAAGCATCTGTGATCATCTTGTATGTTTTTATCTGTGGTGATCTGTGTATTAAATTTCCA
>JABMRA010000076.1 GCA_013202925.1 Candidatus Omnitrophota bacterium
AAATGATAGAGATAAAGTCCGAAACTGAGCTGGCCCTTATTGAAGAAGCAGGCAGGATTGTAAATAAGGTCATTGACGAGATAAAAAAGATTGCCAGGCCAGGGACGACGACGCTCGAGTTGGACACAAGGGCCGAAGAGGTGATAAAGGGTCTTGGCGCCAGGTCCGCGTTTAAGGGATATAAGGGCTTTCCCGGAACGATATGCGCGTCGCTGAATGAACAGGTGGTGCATGGCATCCCTGGTAAAAGAATGCTGATGCCGGGAGACATATTAAGCATAGATGTCGGCGTGGAGAAGGCAGGCTATTTCGGAGACGCGGCCTGCACGATAGGGATCGGCGAAGAGATCTCAGATAAAGCAAAAGATCTGATCGACGCGACAAAAAAGTCATTAGAGGCCGGCATGGCAAAGGCAGTCGAGGGCAACAGGCTCTTTGATATCTCTCACGCTATTCAGCAGTATGTAGAAGGCCGCGGTTATTCTGTGGTCAGGGATTTTGTGGGGCACGGCATAGGCAAGTCCATGCATGAGGAGCCTGAGATCCCGAACTTTGGCAAACCAGGCACAGGCCCCAGATTAAAAAAGGGCATGGTCCTGGCTATAGAGCCGATGGTCAATGAAGGCCGATGCGAGGTCGAGATCCTGGACGACGGATGGACAGCTGTGACGAAGGATAGAAAACTCTCAGCGCATTTTGAACATACGATTTGCGTGACGGATAAGGGACCGAGGATATTGGCATAAAAGAGGAGCTATAAGCTGTAAGCTTTAAGCTATAAGAAGAATTTGAGTCGAAATTTTTTTCTTACAGCTTACGGCTTATAACTTACAGCTGAAATCATGGCAAAAGAAGAAGCAATAGAAGTCGAAGGCACGGTCCTTGAATCATTGCCTAATGCAATGTTCAAGGTAGAGCTGGAAAACGGCCACAAGGTCCTTGCTCATGTCTCCGGAAAGATGCGGATGAATTTTATAAAGATACTGCCCGGCGACAAAGTAAAAATGGAACTCTCCCCTTATGACCTGACCCGGGGGAGAATTACCTACAGATCAAAATAAGTTTACATGAGTGTTGGGTGATATTAAGCGAGGTATGAGATGAAGGTCAAACCGTCTGTTAAACCAATGTGTGATAAGTGCAAGGTCATTAAGCGCAAGGGCATTGTAAGGGTGATCTGCGTAAATCCGAAACACAAACAGCGACAAGGATAGTAAACAGATGACAGAAGACAGAGGGCAGAAGACAGAAAAATCTGACTTCTGATTTCTGACATCCGAACAATTAGATTAAGGAGTTAATTTATGGCTAGGATTTCAGGGATAGATTTACCGAAGGAAAAACGGATAGAGATTGCCCTGACTTATATTTATGGAATAGGCCGTCCGTCCTCGAACAAGATATTGCAGGCCGCAGGCGTAAGCCCTGACACCAGGGCAAAGGATCTGAAGGAAGAAGAGGTCTCAAGGATCGCCGCGATCATACAGAAGGAATACAGGGTCGAGGGAGATCTGAGGAGAGAGGCAAGTCAGAATATAAAACGGCTTATAGATGTCGGCTCTTACAGGGGTTTCAGGCACAGGAGGTCCTTGCCTGTCAGGGGACAGAGAACGAAGACAAATGCCAGGACCAGAAAAGGCCCCAGAAAGACCGTGGGTGTGACGAGAAAAAGCAATCCACAGAGGCCGACTGCGGCACCAGCAGGATAACGGAGATATTTAATATTAGGAGATAAAAATGGCGGAAAAGAAGAAGAAGACAGTAAAGAAAAAGATCGCGAGAAACATCACAAGCGGCATCGTGCATATTATGGCCACATTTAATAATACGATCGTGACCATAGCAGACAGGCAGGGAAATACAATGGCGTGGTCCAGCTGCGGGTCTGCTGGTTTCAAGGGCTCTAAAAAATCAACACCTTTTGCCGCGCAGATCGCTGCCAAGAATGCCGCAAAGAAGGCGCTTGAGCAGGGCGTTAAGGACGTGGAGGTCTATGTAAAAGGTCCTGGCTCAGGCAGGGAATCTGCAATAAGGGCGATACAGGCAGCGGGCTTGCGTATAAGCGCCATAAAAGACGTTACGCCCATTCCGCACAACGGTTGCAGGCCACCAAAGAGGAGGCGCGTCTAATGGCACGTTATACAGGGCCGTCCTGCAGGGTCTGCAGGCGGGAAGGCGCAAAGCTTTTTTTAAAAGGCACCAGGTGTTACGCGGATAAGTGTTCCTTTAACAGAAGAGGTTATATACCCGGTCAGCACGGCAAGGGCAAGAGGAGATTCAAGACGTCAAACTACGGGCTGCAGTTGAGGGAAAAGCAGAAGGTAAAGAAGATATACGGCATACTGGAAAAACAGTTCTTGAGATATTTTAAACTTGCAGAGCGCTCAGAGGGCGTTACTGGCGAAAAATTATTGGAGCTCCTGGAGAGAAGGCTGGACAATGTTGTTTTCAGGTCGTGCTTTACGGTTTCCAGGGCGCACGCGAGACAGGTGACGAGGCATGGGTATGTCAGGGTCAACAATAGAAAGGTAAACATACCTTCGTATTCGATCAAGGCGGGGGACGTCGTCCAGATAAAGCAAAAAGACAAACTCGTAAAGAATATAAAGGAGACGATCGAGAAGATCAAGGACAGGGGCGTGCCTAGCTGGCTGGGCGTTGATTTTGCCGGCCTCAAGACCAGCGTTACGCGTCTTCCTGAGAGAAGCGACGTCGGTATGGATATACAGGAGCAGTTGATCGTAGAATTGTATTCAAAATAAGTGAGGTCATGAGTTACGTCAATCTTTGATTGACGTAACTCATTTGACCGAACTTATCCCCCCTGCATTCTT